>JAYWDA010000001.1:0-2543 GCA_043780105.1 Pseudobdellovibrionaceae bacterium
CTCGATAGGAGCGCAGGCTGAGGTTGGTTGTCATGTCACCGTCTTACAAAACTCAGTGATCGGTCATGACAGTCAAGTTGGTGACTTCTCGATTCTTGCGGCCGGAGTGATTCTTTCGGGACGAGTGCTGGTCGGAGCTAATTCCTATTTAGGAGCGGGCTGCAAGGTCATACAAGATATTAAAATTGGTGAAAAGACGCTGGTGGGCTTAGGGAGCAGTGTTATTTCTGATATTCCGTCAAAGGAAGTCTGGGTCGGCACGCCCGCCAAGAAATTGAAATAAAAATTAAAATTAAAAGGGGATGGCAAATGATTGAAGGAAAAAAGATTTTTATCACGGGTGGAGCAGGCTTTATTGGTTCAACTCTTATTGGCAAATTGATTGAAAAAAACCAAATCACCGTTTTGGACACGATGTCGCGACCAACATTACAGACAAAGTCATATGCCAATCACAAAAATTTAAAAATCGTTAAAGGTGACGTTCTTGATAAAAACCTTGTTCGCGAAACCATGGGTGACGCTGAAGTGATCGTTCACTGCGCAGGCATCGCTGGGATCGACACCGTTATTAAACGACCAACGATGACGTTGAATGTAAATATCCTTGGGACGCACAATGTTTTGGAAGCGGCTGTCGCCGCTGGAAAATGCGAACGTCTGGTTTGCTTTTCGACGTCTGAAGTTTTCGGATCGCACGCGCTTTCTTCTAAGGAAACAGATCGCACCGTGATTGGCGCTGCGGGACATGCACGCTGGACTTATGCGGTCTCAAAATTAGCGGAAGAGCATTTGGCCATTGCTTATCACTCTGAGTATCAATTACCAACAACAGTGGTTCGTCCTTTCAACGTTTACGGGCCAGGCCAGATGGGTGAAGGAGCTTTAAAAAACTTTATCGACAGAGCCTTAAAAAACGAACCACTTAGAATTTATGGTGAAGGCACTCAGATCCGGGCTTGGTGTTTTGTTGATGATATGGTGGAAGGAACTCTTAGAACGCTGTGGAAAAAAGAAGCCATTGGCGAGTCCTTCAATATCGGTAATGCCCGCAGTGTTGAAACTATTTACGGCTTAGCCAATACGGTCATTCGAGTTCTTGGCTCGAAATCTACGATTGAATTTTTACCGGCCCTTTCTGCCGATATCGAGCTACGAATTCCAAACATCGATAAGGCTGAAAAAGTATTGGGCTTTAAAGCACAAGTTCAGCTGGAAGATGGCATTTTAAGAACAGCTGAGTACATTAGAAAGAGTTTATGATTCCGATTTCAGTTCCATTTATTGATCAGCACGATATTGACGGCATGACGGAAGTGTTAAAAAGCGGCATGCTTGTTCAACACAAAAATGTGCAGGCTTTTGAAGCTGAACTGAAGACTTGGTTAAGTCCTTCACACACAGCCGTGGCTGTCTCAAATGGAACGGCGGCTTTGCATTTGGCATTACTGGCACTTGGAGTTGGGCCCGGAGATCAAGTCATTGTTCCGACTTATTCTTGGCCAGCCACCGCCAATGCCGTCGAGCTTTGTGGCGCTAAGCCAATATTTGTAGAGATTGAAGAGCAAACTTGGGGATTAGATCCGAAAGCTTTTGCAGAAGCGATTCAAAAAACCAGAGCAAATAATATAAAAATCAAAGCGGCCATTGTCGTGCACACTTTTGGTTGTCCTGCAAAAATGGATGAGCTTCTGGCGACTTGTAAAGAATTTAATATTCCTCTGATCGAAGACGCCGCCTGCGCAATTGGTTCCACTTGGCAGCAGAAAAATATCGGAACCTTAGCAGCTCTTGGATGCTTTTCCTTTCACCCTCGTAAGGTTGTGACCACAGGGGAAGGCGGCATGATCGCCACCACCAGCAAAGAGATTGATCGCCAATTAAGAGCTTTACGAAATCACGGTCAAGATCCTGATTCCCCGACTCCAGATTTTATTTTACCGGGATTTAATTATCGTATGACAGATATGCAAGGAAGTCTGGGTCGAACTCAGCTTAATAAATTACCCGAGATGCTGGCGAAAAGAAGAAAGCTTGCGAATCTTTATATGACAGAGCTTAACTCAACCTCGTTAACTTTCCAGGCTCCCTTCCCAAATACAGAAACCAATTGGCAAACTTTTGCTGTGATTCTTCCCGTAGGGATTGAGAGACAAACTGTCGTTAAGAAACTGGCGGAGCAAGGGATTTCTGCCATGATGGGTACTTGGCATATTCCATTGATACGTTACTACAAAGAAAAGTATGGCTTTAAGCTCGGAGACTTTCCCGTCAGTGATAAAATCTTTCAGCAATCCATGAGTCTGCCACTTCATCATAAAATGACTGAAGACGACGTTATGAAAATTGCAAAAGCCGTAAAGGAAAGCCTTTAAAATGAAAATTCTGGTCACCGGCTGCGCAGGATTTATTGGCTACCACCTGACTAAGAAACTCTTGGAAGCCGGACATACAATTCAAGGCTTTGATAATATTAACGACTATTATTCTGTCGAGCTAAAAAAAGCCCGTCTTGAAAATTTGCAGCATGCCAATTTTAAATT
>JAYWDA010000002.1:0-7451 GCA_043780105.1 Pseudobdellovibrionaceae bacterium
TATAAGCCTCGCGGCGTGATGGCCGTGATTGGGCCTTTTAATTTTCCAGCGCACTTGCCCAATGGACATATTATTCCTTCGTTGATTGCAGGAAATACCGTGGTTTATAAACCTTCTGAGCAAACGCCAGCGGTTGGGCAATTTTACGCGCAGTTATTTGAAAAAGCGGAATTTCCCAAAGGCGTTTTTAATATGGTTCAGGGCGACGGCGAGTCCGGTCGCAAGCTGATCTTAAATGAAACTGTGGATGGAATTTTATTTACGGGGTCTTACGAAGTGGGACTTAAGATTAAACAAGAAACAGTCCATCACTACTGGAAAATATTAGCTCTGGAAATGGGCGGAAAAAACGCCACGATTGTTTGGGATGATACGGACATGGATAAGGCGATTTATGAAACTTTGGTCGGAGCTTTTATGAGCACTGGTCAGCGCTGTGCATGTACCAGTCGAGTGATTGTTCATGACCGCATCGCTGATGAATTCACAGAAAAATTTTATCAAGCAGCAAAAAAACTTAGCATTGGTCACTGGTCAGAAAATCCATTTATGGGCCCGCTGATTAATGCTGGTGCTGTTGAAAAATATGTACGCTTTCAAGAAATTGCCAATCGTGAAAATTGTGAAAATGTCATGCGAGGTAAATCTTTAGATTTAAAACATAAAGGCTACTACGTAACGCCAAGTATTCACTTGGTTAAAAAATATGATCCCAATTCGGTTTATCAAAAAAGTGAAATTTTTGGTCCCAATGTTGCGATTTACAGATCTTCAGATTTTTCAAAAGCTTTAGAGATTGTAAACTCAACAGGTTATGGGCTTGTCGCCGCGCTGTTTACAAAAAATCGCGAGCTTTACGAGCAAGCTTTGCTTGAAGCCCGGGTGGGACTACTGAATTGGAATCGAACGACCAATGGAGCCAGCTCGCGACTGCCGTTTGGCGGGATGGGGAAATCTGGTAACGATAGGCCGTCTGGCCATTTTGCCATTCAGTATTGCACAGTTCCGATCGCAAGCCTTGAAGATCCAACCGGATTTGACGCCAGCAAAAATCTTCCTGGCGTAACATTTGGAGTTGAAAAGTGAAAAAAAATTTAAAGCTGATGCTGGGAGCCTTTGTTTTTCTGTTTTTGACATCAGGCGGTCTTGGTGCTTTTTTAGCTTTACGATACACTCAAACTCCAGCAAGCAAAGAATCCCGCGCCGTCATTTTTGAAGTGACGCCCTCCATGTCATTTCAATCCGTCGCAGCTGAATTAAAAAAAGTGGGAGTTATTAATAACGCCAAGTTTTTCTACCTTTATGCACGAGCGCGGGGAATGCGATCTCTTTTAAGAGTGGGAGAATATGACTTAAACACAGATATGGTCCCTGGCCAGGTTTTAGCGGTGATCACTTCTGGAAAAAGTCGAACAAAACCATTTGTTGTCCCAGAGGGTCTAAATATTTTTGAAATCTCAGAATTATTTGAAAAGCAAGGATTTGGCTCAAGTGAAGAATTTTTAGGGCTTGTTAAAGATAAAGGTTTTATTAAATCTGTTTTAGGACAAGAGCACGAGTCTTTAGAAGGATATTTATTTCCTGAAACCTATTTGATCACAAAATTTATGACAGCCAAAGACGTGATCACAGGTATGGTTCGCAAGTTTCAGTCTGTCTACAGTGAAGTCGCAAAGCAAAATCAGCTTAAAAACTGGAGCCCTCATCAAATTGTCACATTGGCAAGTATTGTTGAAAAAGAAACCGGAGCTCCGCAAGAGAGAAAAATTATTTCGTCTGTGTTTCATAATCGTTTAAAAAAGCAAATGCGACTGCAAACGGACCCCACTATTATCTATGGCATTGCTGCTGAAACAGGAGTTGTTCCTGACAATATTCACAAAAGTGATTTGCTGAAGCCCACTCGGTACAACACTTATGTGATCACAGGTCTACCGCCAGGACCCATTTCAAATCCTGGTCGTGACGCTTTACTAGCTGCGATGAATCCTGACACCACAGAATTTCTTTATTTTGTCAGCCATAACGACGGCACCCATGAGTTTACAAAAACCTATGAGGATCACAACAGTGCGGTTCAAAAGTTTCAGATTAATCCGAAACCGCGCGAAGGTAAGTCATGGCGGGATTTGAAGAAGGTTAAGAAATAACTTATTCGCGCTCCATGCGAATAAAAGTTCCCAGTGTTTCATCAAAGCGAAAGATATTCATTCGAGCTTGCTGTTGCTCATCGTAAGTTGGCGCCATGATATCTAAAAAGCCATCGCTATCTACATCTGTCAGCACCAAATTCGAAGCCTGGCTGTGAAAATTAAAAAAGCTATCTTGAGTTCCCTCTAGTGGAAACTGCATCCAAAACTCCATTGATTCATTAACGTTTTTACTTTTATAAACTTCAATAAATAGACCCATTTTAGTCTTAATCTTAATCACAGTGACAAAAATTCCGTTGGGGTTTATTTGAGCCTGGCTTTTTGCCAAGATTAATCTTTCGCGGGGCCACAAAATATTTTGGGCCTGTTCACGCCATGAAGGTACTAAGGCAATAACTAAAGTGATCAGCAGCAGTGCCATAAAGCTTATCTGCATAATTCTGTAGGGCTTGCTATTTGCTGAATTCTCTACCATACCCATAAGTATGGACCAAAAAGAACTCTTTTACAAATTAGTTGAGGCCCGTAAATCGATCCGAAAATTTAAAACGGATCTTCCACCGAAAGAAATGCTCGACCGGATCTTGGGTGCAGCTCTGCAGGCACCTTCGGGAAAAAATCGGCAAAATTGGAAATTCTTTGTGGTCACAGGTGCCAAGCGTGACGAGTATCTAAAATATTCCCAAAAATCTTGGTTGGGGATCAAAGACATTCTTAAAAAAACACTAAAGCCATCACTTTACGATTTTACAGAAAGATTTTTTTTCACTTTAGGTGATGCGCCCGTGATTATTTTTGCGTATTCGCAAAATACGAGTGAAGAGAAATACCTCACCAGCGTTGGCAGTGTGTATATGGCTGTGGAAAACCTAAACCTTGCTTGTGTCGCCGAAGGATTGGGTTCGTGTACGATGGGTGCTCCTCTAGAAATTAAAAACGAAGTTGATCAGTTTTTGGGTGTCACTGAATTGGAAGAATATAAAAAGGGCGAGCTTGAGCTTCTTTGTGCGGTGGCGCTGGGCTTTCCTGGTCATGAGCCTCCGAAAGCTCCGCGGCAGCTGCTAGGTCGTGTGACTTGGATTTCTTAAATAAATTTAATTAAGCGTAGGTTTGCGCCCGGCGATCGTTAAAAAGTGAGCATGACGAGGATCCAAATTGGCTAGAGTTGTGGGTAGAGGGTAATAACCAGCCCCTTTAATTAGAAGATCTGTAAAACCATGGGCAAGAAAAAACTCTTCTAAACCACGATAATTAAAGATCACCTTATGAGTCCATGTTCCAAATTCAATTTGTTGATCCCTTAAAAGAGCCATTGGATTTCCAATGCCCGCTTTCAATTTAGACATGTTGGTTAAAGAAAAAGTTTGCCAACCCAAAATGGCAGCAAAAATATTGTGCCAACTACTGCCATTTTCTGTACTGACAACAAAATGTCCACCCGGTTTTAAAACTCGCATAATTTCTGAAACTAAAAAATCAATATCAGCCACATGCTCAATAACTTGATTGGCGTGGACCAAATCCACCGAGGCGTCTGAAACAGGAAATGTTTGACCCAGGTCAGCTGAATAGACCTCGATATTTTTTGAACGAGCCACCTGCGCGCGTGACGGAACAACTTCTATCCCGGAAACTTTTGTGGCGTCAGCAGCCTGCGCTACCTGCATGGTCCAGTCACCGTCGTCACAACCTAAATCTAAAAATATCTGCGGCTTTTGGCCGCTTACCAGGTCTAAAATATTTTTTCGATTATGAAGTGAAGCCTGCATGAATAATTTAGTAAGATAAGATTTTAGGAAGCCCATAAAAGTTTAAGCTGCTTTCTTGAATTTTGCTTTGTTCAAAGAAGGCCGAAGTTTTGCGATGTGCCTATAGAGCTTTACCGTATCTAGAAAAAGGAGAAAACCAACTCTAAAAGTATGAGCTAAGTCCAGTGTTGCCGAGCGTTTGTTTTTTAAAAAATAATCTAAACGAATGGGCGCTTCCAAAATATTTTTGTAGTTCAAAGCGCTAGCTAAACTAAGAATTTCAAGATCAAAACCATAACGGTCAATTGTTAGAAACGGAAGGATGTCTCGAATGACTTCTTTTTTGAACAGCTTAATTCCTACCTGAGTATCGGTGACATTGACGTTAAAAAGATTTCGAACAAGGATCTGATAAATCGAACTTAAAAACCTTCTATAGAATGGATAATACACTTGGGATTGCGGGTGGCGTTTTGATCCGACAACAATATCTGCATTATAAAGAGACATCAGGCCAAGAAATATCTTAATGTCTTTCGGGTGAAGTTCCATTCCACCGTCGATAAATAAAATATAGTCGCCTTCAGAGTTTTCAAAACCTTTTCTAACCGCGCTGCCCTTGCCTGAGTTTTTGTCTAACGAAATAAATTTGATAGATGAATTTGCGATGGAGATAATTTTTTCGTTTGTATCATCGGTGCTGCCATCGCTAATTACAATAATTTCAAAATTTTTAAAAGCCTCATTCAATTCCGATTTCAGCAGGTACAAGTTTTCAATAATATTTGGGCCTTCATTAAAAACAGGTACGACGACACTGAGCTTAAGGTCGCGCAGAAATATGAAAGGCGAGCGAGAACTGTTCATATTAGTATCATACCTGCCTCAAGACAGGGTTGCTTAAAAAGAATATGTTTATGATAAAATCAGGTCTGGCAAAAGGGCTGTGGACCTTATGCTGAGACAGCGCTTTTCTTAATAAGATTTGCGACCAGAGCTTGAGCTTGTTCCAGGACTTGAGTCTGAAGGTTGCGATGGCAACAGGGTTTAATCACTTCTCCGATCCAGGAAATTAAGGGGAACTTAGTGTCGCCACAAGCGCAGATGCGATCACTTAATTCGGCGGGAACGCCGGTGGCTAAACAAAAAGGTGGAATATCTTTCGTCACAATGGCGCCAGCACCGACTAAGGCAAAGGCTCCGATGCGCACTCCACAGCGAACAATGGCACCGGCTCCTAATGAGCAGCCATCTTCTAAAAATGTAGGAGTGATTGTCCAATCTTTTCTACCAACACGTGGATGCTGATCATTCGTAAAAATCACTCCAGGTCCAATGAAACACCAGCGCGAGATTTCAACACCTTTATATATATTCACACCATTTTGTATTCGAGAGCCTTCTCCGATCGTCACATCAGCATCGACGTAAACATCTTTTCCGATAGAAACCGCGGGTCCTAAGAAGGCGCCTTTGCGAACGTGGGCAAAATGCCAAATTTTTACATCCTCAGAAAGGATCGCTTCTTGCTCAACAATGGCGGTCGCATGAATGACAGGTTTCATGAATTTATTTTCGCATATTATTAGTTGATAGTAAGGTCCTGATTTTAAAAACCGCGGCGGACAAGACCAATCACGACAGTAATTTCGATCAAAATAGAAAAGAGCCAATAGCTTTCAAGATTAAAGCCGAATGATGTTCCGGTAAATGCCAGCAACAACGATAAAAGGCAGAGGGCTAAAGCCATCTCACCTTTATGGCGAGCAGAAAATGATTGCAGACATAAAAACAGCAAACAAAGACTGGTCATATGTAGCAGACTGAGAGCAGCCCAAATTGGGGGCCAGCCTAAAAAAGAAGCAAGACCGAGTCCGCAGGTCGCGGAAAAAACACCAAAAAGACCAAAGAACAAAAGATGTCGCGAAGTCAGTTGCGGCGAACCCGGTTGTGCTTGATGCGCAAGTAAAAGCTGGGCCAAAGTCTGAAAAATAAAAAAGAAGCCCTTATTCAACAAGGCAACCTTTGCAAAAATCCCAAGATCCGATTGCGACAAAAGTTTTGGCGTAACCAAAAGATCCATCTGAGGAACCCAGCTAGAAAAAAAAGCCAAACTCACAGAGGCTAAGGCTACTTTTGAACTTAATCGAAAAGGCGCATCAGGTTCAATTTGTCTTTTTGGTTGCGGATAAATAAAAAAGACAGAACAAGCTATGAGCGAAGCGGCCGCTTGCGCGTGGTAGAATGAAAAGGAACTGCTTTCTAAGAAGACCCATCCAAACTTAGATAAAGTTCCAGCCAAAGTCGCAAAAGCTAAAAGTTTGATATTTTTTTTTCGCAAATAAACGCCAAATAAAAAGCCATTCAGCAAACTTCCGACCCAGCCAAAGAAATAAAGAGCAGACTCATGATGAAAGAATAAAGATAAAATGAACCCTAGCCATGTTAGAATAAATAAAATTCGACTTTTTGAGATCGAAAAAAGTGATTCGGCAGTTCCAATTGAGGTCAAAGATTGAAACCAGACACCGACAAAGCAGGCCACAGAGAACTGTGCCAGCCATTGCGACCACAAGCCGAAATCAATACCCGGAAGTGTTTTCGATGCATAAATCTGAAAAAGATAATTAAGAAAGCCAACAGTAATTTGGCTAGCCACAAAGGCAAGACTTTCCAAATTGAGAAATATTTTTTTCAAATCAATTCGATGAAGCTGGTCTTTATTCATGGAGTTATACACTCGTCGGGGCGACCCATGGCAACTATTGCAGCAGGCAATTTATTTCTGCATAAATCTTTGCCCATCCATTCTCCACCCCAGAGCATGCAAAAATCTAAAGAAAATGCCGGCGGAACCCGAGGATCGAAAATAATCCAATCTAATTGGGTACAGCGTGCGAATTGAATCAAATCTTTTTTTAACGACGAATCGTTATTTGCAATCTGATCAAGCATGTGCGAATTCGGATACCCAAATTTTAATGTCATCTTATAGTCCCGAAGATTTTCAGTGGCGGGATTTAAAATTGAGCAATCAGTTCCGCGCAGACTTTGAATAAGATAATAGAAATCAAGCGAGTATTGGCTGGCGGAAATATGTGGAAAGCGCATTCCAAGGCCACAGACGCCTGATTTTTTTTCGATCAGCGAGGATTTCGATGGGACTATGGGGCTTATTGGTAATGGATTGATAAAGGGCGGAAGATCCAGAACTAACAAAATCCCGAAAGTTCCCACTAGTCCGCTTATTTTTCGTGCGGAAAGCTCAGTTCGTGCTAGCCAAATTCGAGAGATAAAACCAAGACACATAAGAACTGAAAATTGCATAAAAATGGCAAGGCGGCTGGGGACGCGAATTTGTTCAACGGCTGCATGAACCCAGGCGGAAGGGCCCCACATAAAACCCCAGTCGGGGGCGAGCGAGCTTAAAAAAGAAAACGTGCCCCATACGAGAAAAAGAACAATGGTACTGCCTTCTGCCGTTTTCAAAGAAACTAACTTTCTATTTCTAATTAAAAAAAGAAGGCCTAAAATAAATGCAATCCAAATC
>JAYWDA010000003.1:0-1796 GCA_043780105.1 Pseudobdellovibrionaceae bacterium
CAAATGATGGCATTTTTTTATTATAACAAACTTCGAAGAATTTTAAAGTTCTAAATTCAGAGTTCAGTTACTACTTATTTTTGATCGTGCATTAAGTTACTTTTCAACTGGATTGTGAAGCCCTTTATTTGGTTTCTTATATTGGCCTGAGCGAATTTGTTGAGCTAAATGAGCAACTGAGATTGCTGCGTTTTCAACACGATCGAAAATTTCCTGATCTTGATCAAGATTGTTGTGGCTAGTTGAGTATGGTTTATACCAACCGATAAAAGTATCAACTTCTGCCATAGGGCCAGCATCAATCATCCCAATATCAGTCATCCAGTCAGATAATATTCTGCGAAGGTTTTCTGGACCTGCCGCATCGCCATGTACGACAACTCCGAAGGCACGATTTGCCAAATGTTTCGGGTAATCCCACCCCTTTAACTCTAATTTTTTAGCAATGACTGGATCCTTACCCTCAGTTGTAGTGAGGTCAGGGTTGCCGCCGTCAGCACAAACAAGCCGATCTATCATCGATTTCAGCGAAGTGGGTGCTTGATACCAGTTAACAGGACATAAAATAATAACTCCATGCGCTGCCACCCAGCGGGGATAAAGCTCGTTCATCCAATCGTTGGTCTGTCCCATTGCATGATTTGGATAACATGAGCAGGGCCAATGGCAAAGGGCTGGTGAAGTTGACACACAGGTCTTGCAAGGATGTATAACTTTCATTGGCTCGTCCGTCAAACTCGACAGATCCAGAAAATCACCTTCGTATCCTTTTACCCGCTTTATTATCTTCTGGGCATGTTGCGCAAGTCTGAGCGTTTTAGAGATTTCACCCGGGCAACTGTGCTCACTACGTGATGCCCCATTCACAATCAAAATTCGAGTCGGAGATTCGGATTTCTTATGCGCTCTTTCAGCAGAATCTATTGCAGCTTTTGTTTTCAGCCATTCAATCGGAACTTCAAAATTCTTTTTGACAAATCCCCGGCCTGCAGGTTTTTTGCGAGGAGATTTTCGATAATTTATATATCCATCCCAAGCGATTTCAAAAACTTTACCAAGCTCTGCTCTCACTTTGTCAAATTCAGGATCATAAAAGCGATCGTTAAATCTTACGCGGTATTGTTCTTTCGTCAGTGGGACATATTTTGACTGCTTACGAACAAAAGGTTTTTTCATTTATCAAATCTCCTTTCAGGAAAGGCTATTTCCCCCGAATGTGAACAAAATGAACATTTGTTGAAACTGCAGTTTTCAGGCCGCCTGTTTAAAACGTAATAAGCATAGAAATTTCTGTATTATATTCGAGGTCGTGGAAAATTTACCTGTGCCAGGTCCATTTTCTCCGTTGAAAAAAACTCCTTGAGCTAAACACCCTAGAATACGGGCGCTCATTTAAAAACTAAAATCTTCGTTTATTTTAAACTTCATCCGCTCATCTCCGCAGTTGAACTCAATCTCGCAGGACCTAAGCGCTATGGCATTCATTTGAAAAGACTTCTGAGCCCCATAAAGAGCGTCGCCCATTATAGGGGCCTGAAGATAAGATAACTGAGACCTGATCTGATGGGTCCTCCCGGTTAATAGATTAATCTTAACCCAGCTTAATTCCGACGATACTTCCTTTTGCGAAACAATTTCCAATTCACATATCGGCCACCCCTCAGCCGCTTTGTCCGACACCTTTTTCGGGGTCCCGGCAGCGGGATCCATAAAGTGAGTTAATCGGGGTGGAAATGTCTGCGTGCTTTCTACTAAGGCTACATATTTTTTTCGGATACTACGCTCTTGCAACTGAA
>JAYWDA010000004.1:0-2883 GCA_043780105.1 Pseudobdellovibrionaceae bacterium
CTAATAAAAAAGAAATGAGCCGCGTTGCTAACGAATTCAAAACAATGGACCGCGACCTCTAGTTTTTAGGTCGCCTTTAAGTTCAATTTTTCATTCTTAGATCAGGGGGAATTTATGGGAAAACTCATTCTTATTTCATTTATTTTTTCAGCGTCCGTGCAAGGTTTCGCTTCAGATTTATCTGAAAAAGTGCAAACTTGCGCAGCTAATATCATAGAAAAGATGGAGTACAATCCCGGTCGTGCCGAAAAGCTTTGTTCGACGGCTCGAAAATTAGGCACCGACACGAGCGACTTTAGCACCTGTTTAGTTGATATCAACACCGAGACAAAACTAGCGCCTGAATTGATTTCGCCTTACTGCTTGAGACGTCCAGACGTCGCTTACAGAGAGTGCGTTGTCTCAACTTTTAAGGCCAATTCAAATGATAATGCTTTTAAAAGCTGCCTTTCGAAAAAAGCTTCTAATATCGCAAAATTCCGTCGTCATGATGTGGAAAACGCCAGGCTTTCTGCGCCTACAAAGGCCAAAATTTCTGTCGGCTACGTCAAAGACAGTTATTCTTTAGAGAATTAATTTTTTAAGCTCTTGCTGGGAATAAACGTAATCCGCATACACCATAGTGTTTGTGATATTACGGTGACCCAGCGCTACCTGCACCAATCGTAAATCTTTAGTTTTTTGATACAGCTGAATGGCAAAAGTATGGCGAAGCGAATGAAATTTCTTCGGCACCGGCCGATATAAACTCCAAATTTGGTACAAGCGATCATAGGTGATAGGGAACAGACGGGTGGTCGTAAGACCTTCGCTGTATCGGTGGAGTCGCCCAAACAGTTCTTTGGGCACCGGAATTTCGCGGTCATTACTGCTTTTGAGGCCTCTGATAAAGATCGATTCATCGTAAGCATTTAAATCCGCCCGGTTTAAATTCAAAACTTCTTGGGCCCGAGCGCCCGTTCGAATCGCGACTTGAATCATTAAACAGTTTCGTGGATCCCTGAGTTCATGATCTAGAAGTAGTTTTTGAAGACGCTCGACTTCCGGCGGTAGCAAATACTTATTCTTGTTCAAACTATAGATGCTGCGCCGCGCTGTTGCCATAAGCCTCCAAACCAAATGATTTTATAAAAAATACAATATCACTAATACCAATAAAAACAAATACTTAATACTAAAGCTTATAACTATAAGCTTTAGTCAAATTCGAAAAAGGCCATACAATGGCCTTAGCCATCATTTAACCCTTTAAATTCAATAACTTAGATCGACTGGCCTAGGCCTGCAGTTTAGGTCTATTTGTAATTCACAACGTTAAACCTTGTATTTCGCAATGCTTATGTTGTGATTATCAACATGATGACAACTGATCTGCCTGAAATTATTGATGACCTGCGAGCCAAGACTTCTCTTCGAATGCATTACGATGCCCAGACTGTGGTGATCGAACGACAACTTGAAGGCTTGGAAGGGGTTCGCTCAAAGCTTGGTTTAAGCCAAAGAAAAATGGCGCAGCTGCTTTTGGTGGATCCATCGGCATGGACAAGGTGGAACCGGCCCGGAAACCGGGCTCCCGGCATCGTTTGGAGAGCCTTGCAGTGGTATATGATTCTGCAGGAAAAAATTCCTGGATTAACTCCGAATTATTTCCTAGCAGCTGCACCCTCTGCCATTCGGGCTGAAACGATGAAGGATTTAAAGAAGGAATCCGAAGCCCGCGAACTTTTAGAAAAAAGACTGACTAGCCTGGACCAGCAATTAGGAAAGTTCGAAGCCGAGAATAAAAATCTTTACAAGCGACTGTCCGGCCTAGAAACCCAGCTAAAGATGTGGCGGGTGGGGACTTTGCTTCTGACTTTAACCCTGCTCTTTTCATCTTTTCTATGGGTTTTTCTAAGGAATCGCTTGTAAGCATTGCCTCAGTCTAAAAACATTGTCAGAATTTTTAGACGAGGTGCTTGTGAGTGGTGACGGCTGGAAATATATCCCGATCAATCAAGGAAAATTAAAAGCTAAAGTCAGCGCCGAAGATTTCGATGCGGTGTCAGAGCACTCTTGGCGCACAGTCACGACAGGTTCAGGCCGTATGAAAGTTGTGACGACTATTTCCACGCCAAAAGGGGCTCGGCAAATTACGCTGGGCGCTTTTATTATGGAGCCACCCAAGGGCAAACAAGTTTATGCCCGCCGCTTTGTTGAAGGTTTTGATTATCGGCGAAATAACCTGATTGTTTGCACGATGAAAGAGCGGCAGCGAATTCTGCCGAAAAGCCGAAATCACGGGACTAGTATCTACAAAGGAGTTTCGTTTTTTAAAAAGAATAAAAAGTGGCGGGCCGGAATCCGTGTGAACGGGCAGTCAATTCATCTGGGCTTTTTTGATAACGAGTCGTCTGCTGCAGAGGCTTACAATAAAGCCGCTAGAGAGCATTTTGGGACGAGTTCCTACCAAAATCAGATCAAAAAAAGCAATCCTCGTAGGAAATCGGACGCTGACGAGTAAGTGGCCCCATCCCTAGGGAAGCTGCGAAGCGTAACCACTAGAACTTTAACTCGATTCGGCCAATGATTCCCAGACACCTTATTAAATAGGAGTTAGTCATTGGGAACTTTCGAATTTATTTCTCGGCAGGGTGACCACGAACAAGTGGTTTTTTGTAACGATCCCACGGTCGGCCTTAAAGCGATTATTGCGATTCATAATACGGCGCTGGGTCCTGCTTT
Organism: Pseudobdellovibrionaceae bacterium; assembly: GCA_043780105.1. Classification (GTDB taxonomy): domain Bacteria; phylum Bdellovibrionota; class Bdellovibrionia; order Bdellovibrionales; family Bdellovibrionaceae; genus JAYWDA01. The sequence goes on from JAYWDA010000004.1 coordinate 2,725, forward strand.
GGGCGGCACTCGCATGTGGAATTATAAAAATGAAGAAGATGCTTTAACAGATGTTCTTAGGCTTTCGAAAGGCATGACTTATAAGGCGGCCGCTTCAGGCCTTAATTTGGGCGGTGGTAAGGCTGTTATTATTGGAGATCCCAAAACATTAAAGTCGGA
>JAYWDA010000005.1:0-2271 GCA_043780105.1 Pseudobdellovibrionaceae bacterium
CGTCTCTTTTTGGCACCACCTATATATGACCATTTACGCACACTTGGAAAGTTGTTAAAAAATCTTTGCAACTTTTGGTTAATGCGAGTAACCATCTGATTTCTAGATTAGTGAACTGCTTAACGACGAGGTTTGAAATGCCCAAATTATTAATGTCTGATGTTCCATGCACACCTGAATTTCTCCAGGGCCTGGGGCACCACTTTCCAGAGGTAGACTCCTATTCATTTTACACCTATCTTACTTTGCGTAAAGTTTCGAGCGACCTTGAAAACTCGTTGGAAAGTTATTTTTCTAGCTATGGAGTGTCTGCCGGTCGCTTTATGCTTTTGTTACTTTTGTCATCCCAGAGCGGCGGTATGATGCCTTCCGAGCTAGCCTTGCAGTGCGGAGTCACTCAAGCGACGATTTCAGGGCTGCTTAATGGGTTGGAGAAATCTCAATTAATTCTACGTGAAACACACTTGCAAGATGGCCGTGCATTTGTGATTAAGCTTTCAGAAAAGGGCCAAGCTTTACTTAACTTAGTGAAACCTGAATTCCTTAAATGTGTCCATAGTATGATGGAAAAATTCAGCGTTGAAGAAAAGCAAAATATGGTGGCTTGCCTTTCGCGCTTTGGCGGATGTTTGCAGCAATTCACGGATCTTAAGATCGCTCGAAATATGGTTGCTAACTAAGACTGTCTCGAACTGATTCATTCCGGCCTTTTTTTGGACTTAAAGGTCCCCACCAAAGTCCTGTTTCACACTTAAAAAAATTTATTTTTAGCCGATAAGGAATCAGTTGCGTGATTCCTATCACCGAAAGGACGTCTAAAAATGAGTCAGTATGATATTCCCGGCCTGTACGATTTTTTACACCAAACACCCGAGCAAGGTCTTCGAAAGATGCTTGTTGATAACAAAACTTTCTCAGAGCCTCATTTTAATTTGATGATTAAAATTATGCGGGCCTGCAACCAAGAACAATTCACGGCGCATTTTGAAAAATCAGATTTTCCAAAAATTAAATTTGGTCCTGCCGAGACAAAACTGAAAGAAAAGTTTTGGGCTGACTGTGTCGCGATTTGGAAAAGTCGAGGACTTTTAAATCCTGGCTTGCCTCAAAAAGCCGCCGCTTAATATTGGATAGACTCAAAACATGAATTTTTCGACGTCGTTTGAGCAGACGGCGTATTTCTCTTTTTCAGGATTTGAAAAAGAATTAGCCGCCGAGCTGCAAGAAAAAAAACTAAAAATTATCTCCCAACACGAAAGACTTTTCGTGACCCAGGGCCCAGAGGTGCACCCGATCTGGGCGCAGGATATTTGGCCCAATACTCAGGTCGTAAAGATAGAATCCATCGGAGATGCTGTTAAGAAATTAAAGGCTCAAGGAAAACTGTGGGTCTGCTATTCATTAAACTTACATCGCAGAGCTCAGTTGATTCAAGATCAGCTTTTAAAAGTCCCTCAGGCACCGCTTAAATTTATGCAGATGATAAAACCCAGACACCTAGGCTCGTGGATGTTGTTATCAGCAACAGAAATGATTTTCAGTTCCCACAGTCATTCTCCTTTTCCTTTGGGAGAATTTGAATTCCAAGAAGATAAAAAAATTCCACCGTCGAGGGCTTACTTAAAATTGTGGGAGCTGTTTACGGTTCATGGCGTGCAGCCAAAGGCCGGCCAAAAAGTCATTGATTTGGGAAGCTCGCCTGGGGGTTGGACCTGGGTTTTACAGCAATTGGGTTGCACAGTGATCAGTGTTGATAAAGCGCCTTTAGATGCACGGATTGGAAAATTACCGAACATTGAGTCCCTGAAAAAAGATGCTTTCAAGGTGACGCTTGAAGATACCGGCCCGGTGGATTGGCTTTTTAGCGATATTATTTGTTATCCTAGAAAGCTTTTAGAGTATCTAAAGCCGTGGATCGAAAGTCCCGTGAACCTAGCTTGTACCTTGAAATTTCAGGGCGAAATCGATCCAGAAATTATTAAAGAGTTTTTAGAGGTTCCGGGCAGTCGAATTGTCCACCTCCACCACAACAAACATGAAGTGACATGGCTTAGGGTGCATGCTAAAAAATAGCCGTCTCAAGCGCGGGTGGTGGAATTGGTAGACACGCAGGTCTCAGAAGCCTGTGCCGTAAGGTGTGGGGGTTCAAGTCCCCCCTCGCGCACCAAATAAGGCTCTCCTCACTTAACCGTAGATCAAATCAACTTTTCCAGAGAAGACAAGCACTTAGCGTTCTGAGTTTATAATTCTTGAAGCTCTTATATCCGAAAC
>JAYWDA010000006.1:0-4482 GCA_043780105.1 Pseudobdellovibrionaceae bacterium
AGCGGTCAGCGGTGCCGGAGCCCCAGGATATGACGAATTGATCGAGCAGACTAAAAATTATTCAGACCCGTCGCCGCAAGCAAAAGCGTTTCCACATCCGATTTTATTCAATGCGATTCCTCAGATTGGCTCTTTCAATGACGATGGATTTTGCAGTGAAGAAGTTAAAATTATGTCGGAAACAAAAAAAATACTCAGTCTGCCTGATTTAAAAATTTCTGCTTTTACTGTCAGAATTCCCGCTTTAAATTCGCACAGCGAAGCGGTGTGGGTGACTTTAAAGAAAAATATCAGCCGCGAAGAAATTCTTCAGACATTAAAAAAAGGCGAGGGCCTTGTCGTGCAAGACGAGCCTTCGAAAAACGATTACCCAACTCCACGAGCGGTATCTGGCAAAGATCCCGTTTTTGTCGGTCGAATTCACCGTGATCCGCAAGATCCACATCTGTGGTTGATGTGGGTTGTTTCAGATAACATCCGAAAAGGCGCTGCCCTGAACGGCGTGCAAATTGCTCAAAAGTTATTTTAGGCCCGGTCTAAGGTCCTGAATTGTTAGAATCAAAACCAGATCGATTTTTGACTCTAGACCTTGTTCGTGGTCTGCTAAACAAATGATCAAGATGATAATTTTCGGCCTAGGACTGGCCGTCGTTTCTACTTTTGGAATTCAAGCTCAAGCCATCACGACTGTCACCAGTGTTTCAGGTGCTTCAAGCGCTGTCATAGGCGTGACCCCTGCTGCAACTCGGATTTACGGTGGCATCGTTAAGAATTATAATACCTGCACCCCGATGGATAATGTTAACACATGCAATACTTGTGATGGTGTCTGCGCTGGCGTTGATAAGATGTGTGCCTGTAATCAAACTGCGATTTATCCCTCCCTTAGGTTAGCTATAGGTTTTAGCAGCACGGATGACCTTGGCGGTCGGGTTCTTCTTTATCAGTTAAGTTCAGAGACCACTCCCACAGCTTTTTCGGGGACGTTAGCAGGGGGAACAAAAACTTTTAGTCTTTCTCAACTCTGGAGTTTTTGGTGTGGTAAGACTAGCTTGTTGGGTACTTGCGATGCCGTGAATGGGGCATCGCTTAATATCACTGTTGGCCCTTCCACTGTCGGGTCCTCCGTATTTGACGAAGCTAAGAAGGCTACTTTAGAGATCAGGATTGGGGTCGTCGATCGCATCGTCGCTGGGCAAACTTATACTGAATGCCCCAGCGCTGCCGGCGCTGCGGGTTCGGGAATTTGTTACTACACGATTGATCGCGGTGACGAAAAAGTTTTCGTCAATATCACCAAAGATCAAAGAGCCAGCGATTTTCCCGCAGCCTCCAGTGTGGTGGCAGACATTCAATTTACCAATCTACTTTTTTTCTTTAAAGCGACTTCGGATCCGACTAGCATTAGGAATAACGACGATGCCGCTGATTTAGAAATTTCGGCCTCGGGTTCGGACTTTACCCTTCAAGATCGAATCAAAGGACTTTCCAACGACACCAAATATTGTTTTATTTTAGGTAGCTCTGATCAAACGGGGAACGTGCATCCTTTCCAGAATCCGCCTGCGGCGGGAAGCGCCAGAGCCAAACAAATTTGTGCAATCCCGTCAGCTGTTCAAGGATTGCTGGATGATAAAAAATGTTTTATCGCGACAGCAGCTTTTGGCTCTCAGATGGACCCACATGTCGATTTATTGCGTCAGTTTCGGGCCCGTTTTTTAATGCCCACAAGCTGGGGAACAAAATTCGTAAAATTTTATTATGAAAATTCATCCATGTGGGCGCAAAAAATTCGCCACAGCGAAGTTTCCCGCACCATCGTTCGAGGCTTTTTATGGCCCCTGGTTGGATTTGCAGCTTTAAGTTTAGAGTTTGGAATGCCAATGGCGGTAGGCCTTATTTTTTCCGTCCTTGCAATGTTAGGACTTTTGATTTTTTGGCGCAAAAAACGAGCGATCACGGTTTTAACGAAGTTTAGTTTTTTTCTCATCTTAATTTTACTTTCCGGCAGTTTCTTTTTCTCGTCCATTGCTCACGCAGCAGACGATGATTTTGAAGAAGGTGGGATTAGCAGTCCCCCGAATCCAATACCTTATGTTGATTCCGGCGCCGATGAATTCAGCGAAGAATTAAACAGCCCTCCGGCGTCTCTGCCACTGAATCCACAAAAAGTAGCAGAGCCCGCAGTGATCGCAGCGCCTATGCAAGAAGCCACTGTTGGATCTTCACACTATAAAGTTCCCAAGAAACCACAGACCCAAGAGGGTCGCGAACTGGGTCACGAAAAAATCGCCCATCCGATGGCAGAAAAAGGTCTTCTGAGTATTGAAAAAGATGGCAGTTATTATTACGAGCCTTCGAAGTTTGAAGTGAAAAATGAATCGATTAGTTTTCGTGCCGGTGGTATTTTGCCGCCGCCCAATATTGTCGGTCCTGATGGTCGCACGAATTACAATGCCATGTATGGAGGCAGCCCCGTCCAGATATCGGTCGATTATGAATGGTATCCTTTTGTAAAATGGGGAAAATTAGGTTTGCAAGGCGGCGCCGGATTTTTTACCTCAACAGGCAGCGGACGGTTTACCTATTCATCGACAAGTTTAACGTCTGCTTGCGATAGCGCAGTTGAAGATTGCGCAGCCCGCGAAAAATATACTTTTTATGGATTGCCTGTTTCGTTGGGTTTGATTTACCGACTGCAAGTAACGGATCGGCCTTATTTTGCCCCTTACATTGTCGGCGGAGGATCCTATTATCTTTTGGCTGAAAAGCGGGATGACGGAAAACCTTTTAAAGCCGTGGGTTCCGGAGCAGGTTATGGCGGCGGCGGAATTATGTTTAATATTTCAGCTTTTGATCGCAGCACGGCGTTCACACTCGAAAGTGAATATGGCCTGCACAACGTTTGGATTAATGCGGACTATCGATATGTAGCTTCTCTAAGTAAAGTTTTAGATGTCAGTGCCTCATTGATCTGTGTTGGCATGGTAATGGATTACTAGGGCGCTGGGGCCAGGACCATAGAACGATCTGAAAAATCAAAACTTAAGCAGCGCCCAACAAAGCTAAACTTCACTAAGTCTATAGGCACATCGGCCACGCAATAAAACTCTTCAAGTTCGCCGTGAATAATTTCCTGACTGGAATCGCCCGCTTGAATTTCAAATTCCCCAGCGGCGATTTTAATGGGAACTTTAACCCGAGCTGTTTTTGTTTGGTGGTGCCAATGACAATTATTTTCAACAACCATAAAGTTTTCTTCAAAAGAAATATATTGATCAACGGTGGCGCCATTATTAAACGAATAGTTCAGTTTCCAGGTGCCGCCGGCTAGTGAAGAATTCAAGGCCGCGGGTCCCTGACAGCTCGATCGGTCTGTGATATCGCGGGTCACTAAGGAGCCGCCGTCTTGCTCTGCTGGATGGGGTGGGTTTGTTTTCAAAGTTAGAAAATTTTCCGCCGAGGGCGGAGATGTTTTTGAGCACGCCCCTAAAGCCAAACAGAGTAGTAACACTAAAGGTCTTTTCATACGGCTCCTCGGGCTCATTTTAAGTTCAGCCTTACGAATTTAGCAAAATTCCTTTTAATAAATGACATTTTTACCATGGACGCAGAATGAAACCTTCTGTAGTTCATCTAAGACGATGACAAGAATTCGATTCACAGTTTCTTATGATGGCACTGATTACTGCGGCTGGCAGCGGCAGTACCATGGCCCGCTAAAAAGTGTGCAGCACGTATTACAAGACGCCATCGAAACCTTACTTCAGGAAAAAATCACTTTGTTTGCCTCTGGAAGAACCGATGCAGGTGTCCATGCAAGGGCTCAGGTCTGTCATTTCGACACGATCAGGCCTGAGTCTGCATTTGCAAAGTGGGACTTCCCTTGGGCCTTAAAGGCCTTGCTGCCGCCGTCGATCAGTGTGAAAAAAGCTTGGATAGCACCGCCTGATTTTCATGCAACGATTTCTGCTAGCCATAAAATCTATCGTTATTTTGTTTTTAACAGCCTTCGGCGCAGTCCTTTCTTGCATCGCTATGCCGATTGGGTCCGAAAGCCCATGAACCTGGAACATCTGAACGCCAGTTCGCAATTTCTTTTGGGAAAACATGACTTTAAGAGCTTTCAGACCAAAGGGACGATCGTTGTTTCAACGGTCCGAAAAATCTATGGAGCGAAGTGGGATCAGCCCAGCCCCCATATATTCCGGTTCACCATCGACGGCCAAGGTTTTTTAAAGCAAATGGTTCGAAATATCGTAGGGACCCAGCTGGCTTTAGAGCGAGAAGGCACCGATCCTGGCCAAATTCAAAACATTATCAAGGCCTTAGATCGCAAGGTGGCCGGGCCCTCGGCGCCGCCGCAAGGTTTGTTTCTTTGGAAAGTTTATTACCCCAAGGAACTTGACAATAGGTGCCGCGAACTTTAAAACCATTCTTCGATTCAAAAACGGAGTCATAATGAAGACTTGGAATGCAAAA
>JAYWDA010000007.1:0-4121 GCA_043780105.1 Pseudobdellovibrionaceae bacterium
TCGCCGCGAAAACAGATTTATCGACAAAGAACCCCCAGCGCATGGGCCCTCTTAGCAAACGTATCTTGGCTGCAGCTACAGAATTTAAATACGATGGGCCAACCTACTCCAGATTATATAAAAAATAATTATCTTTCGCTGGTGAACTACCAAAAAAAAGCTGTCGAGGGGCTCATCCCGCCCTTAGAAGTTGAAAATCTTGGTGAAGATAAGGCCGACCTTAGCCACGCAATTTCATTTCCAGTTTACGTATTGATCGATAAAAATTGCGGATCTTCTTGTGAACTGACGCTAGAAGCGCTTGAAGGCTTACCCGCTATTCAAACAGTGGGAGAGTCGACAACAGGAGTGGTACAATACGGAAATGTAGGTGCACTTTATTTACCCAATAGTCATATTTTGATTCGAATTCCAACTCAAGGGGCTCATTACGATGACAATCGTCAGATCGAAAAAATTGGCTATTCACCAAAATGGCAGGTTCAATCTGGAACCGATGCTTTAGATTTTACGCTCTCTCATTTTTTCTTACAGAAATAAAAATTTGAAAGGCCAGTCACCGACGGCCCCAGAAATGCAAAAGCGAAAATAGCCTTCGCCATTTTCGCTTTTGGTGGAAACCTTGTCCGAGAAAAAGGAAGGTGTCCGGTGCGTAAACCAACATATTTACGTTATCGTCGTGTATTACAGATTACTAAAGCAGTTTTAACGATCATTATTTTTATTTTGATCATTGTTACAAAAGTTAGAAATCTTTAAATGCAGGAGCTTCCAGCGTGTTCAAAAAGAGTCTAGGGACCGGTGACGGGAATTGGACTTTCAACCAGGATAAGGAGCTTTCACAGGGATGCCGGTGGCGAGGGCGCTTTTACTTTAACAGGCGCTGCCGGATTCTAATCATTGCAATATTCATTGTGACCCAACTCATAACTAATAAAATAACTAAGTGAATTGCAAACTGCTGAGTGAATCCTTTGACCAAAAGGCCTCGCACTGCCCCGACAGCATGGGTTAGTGGCAACAGGTACGTGAAGTATTTAAGGACTGTCGGCAATTGTTCGCTTGGAAAATAAACGCCACAAACTAATGTCATTGGAATAATAAAACCGGAAGTTCCATAAATAAACGAGTCATAACTTTTTGCAAATGACGTCACGATCATAGCGATACATGAAAATAAAAATGACACCAAAAATAAAACTGGCAGAGCGACAAAAATCATAGGTGAATCGACTAAACCAAAAAGAGCTGCGACGACAGTCACTCCGCAGACGCCGAGAAAACCCTTGCTGGCAGCCCATAAAATTTCACCGAAAACAATTTCTTCAGGACCTACTCGGGTCATCATGATGCTAGAATAAATTTTTTGATGGGTCAGTTTGCTATAGTTGGAATAGGTGCCTTCGAAAAACGCGACAAACATCGCCGTCGTGCAAAGCAGTCCTGGAAAAAAGAATTCTAAAAATGACAGGCCATTCATATTATTTACAAAGGCACCCAAGCCAAAACCGAAACCACCCAAGTACATCAAAGGCTCAAGGACTATCCAAACAGCTGACACCATCCACGTTTTTCTGAATTGCAGAAAATTTCTTTGCCACACTTTGATAAAGCCAGCGCTGACTTTCGGAGCTTTGAAAAGTTCTGCCCAAGTCATGCTTCATCTCGCAATTCATGGCCAGCAAGTTTAAGGAAAAGATCATTCAGCGTTGGCCGGCGAATGGTGATGCGATCGCCAGACACCATCTCGATGGCTTTACGTCCGTCTTGGCCTTCTTGGATTAAAATGTTTACTGTATTTTTAATAACCTGGTACTTGTAGCCCGAAGATTTCAATCGACCCAAATAATAATTTAAATCCACTGGATTGGTTTCAAATTCCACCACTTCACGGCCAATCTCTTGTCGGATAAGATCTTTCGGTGCACCCATGGCTAAAATTTTTCCGTGGTCGATAATCGCAATGCGATCACAGATGGCTTCGGCCTCTTCCATATAATGAGTGGTTAGGACCAAAGTTGATTGTTCTTTTTTAAGCTTAGAAAAAAAATCCCAGATCCAAATACGTGCTTGAGGATCAAGGCCCGTAGTGGGCTCATCTAAAATCAAAAGGTCGGGATTATTAAGAAGGCCTCGCGCAATCGCAAGCCTTCGTTTCATTCCGCCACTTAAGGTTTCAATGGTACGGTCACTGTATTCATCTAAATGCATTGTCCGCAGCAATGTTTTTGCGCGGTGGATGGCTTCTTTCTTCGGGATATCATGGTAGCCCGCAAACACCAGCAGGTTTTCAAACACACTTAAATCTGTATCTAATCCTTCATCCTGAGGAACAACACCGATTCGAGATTTAATTTCGCGGTAATTTTTCTTTACGTTCAAATCCAGAACATACAGTTCGCCACTGGTCAGCAAAGTACTGCAGTACATCAGTTTCATCGTGGTGGATTTTCCGGCCCCATTGGGGCCAAGAATTCCAAAACATTCGCCCTTGTAAACTTCGAAGCTGATGCCGTCGACGACGTTTTTATCGTCGTATTTTTTCACCAAATTTTTAGCTTGGATGACGGCAGGTCTGATCATTCAGCTTTTGATGCCTTTTTACCTCGATTATGAGGATTCAGTTCGCGGCACCGCAGACGAATATAACTTGGAGTCGCTTCAATCAACTCGTCGTCGCGAATCCATTCCATGGCTTTTTCTAAAGTTAACGGACGTACTGGCACCAAACGAATCGCTTCGTCACTGCCTGAAGCACGAACGTTAGTTAATTTTTTCTCGCGAGTGATATTCACTTCAAGATCATTTTCTTTGGCATGTTCGCCGACGATCATCCCTTCATAGACTTCTTGGCTATGAGTCACAAACATAATTCCGCGCTCTTGGAGATTCCAAATTGCATAGGCTGTTGCTAGCCCTTTTCGATCAGAGATCATAGCTCCCGTAGTTCGAGAAAAAATATCGCCCTTATAATCATCCCAACCATCAAACTGAGTATTAAGTAAGCCGGTTCCACGAGTGTCCGTTAGAAACTCAGACCGGTAACCAATCAAGCCCCGCGAAGGAATTCTGAATTCTAAACGAGTTCGACCCGATCCTTTTTGAACCATGTTCATCATGATTCCCTTTCGCATGCCAAGTTTTTCAGTCACAGCACCGACGAAACTGTCTTCGATATCGATGACCGCAATTTCCATAGGCTCTAATTTTTTACCATCAACATTTTTAAAGATAACTTGTGGCTTAGAAACTAAAAGCTCGAAACCTTCCCGGCGCATTTGTTCAATTAAAACAGCCAACTGAAGTTCGCCGCGACCAATAACTTTAAAAGAATCCGTGTTTTCAGTTTTTTCAACTCGGATGGCCACATTGTGCAAAAGTTCTTTGTCTAATCGCTCTAGGATTTTACGAGACGTAACGTTTTTACCGTCTTGACCCGCAAACGACCCATTATTAACAGAAAAAATCATTCCAACCGTTGGCTCTTCAACGGCAATTCGCTTCAGAGGACGAGGATCTAAAGGATTTGTAATCGTATCCCCGATCGTAAAATCTTCCAGACCTGCAATGATGGCGATATCTCCTGCAGTAATTTCTGTTACAGGGACTTGGTTATTTACATAATATTGAAAAAGGGCGCTGACTTTTAATTTTTTCTGCTGACCTTTATCTTGAATCACTGCCACTTCATCGCCAACTTTGATTGTTCCGGCACGCAGACGACCAATAGCTAAACGACCTACGTAATCATTGTAACTGATGTTCGACACCATCAATTGCAGGGGATGATCAACTTCAATTTTAGGAGGTGGTACTAACTCGATAATTGAATCGTACAAGCAAGTCAGATTTCCAGTGTTTACTTTTGGATCCAAAGTTGCCATGCCTTCACGGGCAATAGCGTAGATCGTTTTAAAATCACACTGTTCTTCGGTGGCATCTAGATCGATAAAAAGGTCAAACACTTCATTATGGACTTCTTGAATTCGCGCATCAGAGCGATCAATTTTATTAATACAAACAATAACTTTAATGTTTTGCTCTAGAGCTTTTTTAAGAACAAATCGAGTTTGCGGCAGTGGCCCTTCAGAAGCATCTACCAGCATCAAGCAACCATCAAC
>JAYWDA010000008.1:0-4193 GCA_043780105.1 Pseudobdellovibrionaceae bacterium
CAACTTGCGAAATCAGGGTCACCTTTTAGCTAAAATTGTTTCCAGCCGAACCCAGTACAACCGGACGAAAGATAAAATTACCGTATTTGTAAATTTAGATGAAGGGCCGATTACAACCGTCGATACGATTGAATTTAGCGGCAATGTTGTGTTCTCAAAGGAAAAATTACTAGAAATTTTAGACCTTGCCGCGAAAGAACCATTACGACTGAACAAACTCGAGCAGGCTATTCAAGATTTGAAGACTTTTTATTTTGAGAATGGTCATATTGAAATGCTTTTGTTGAATGAAAAAGAAAACCTGGTTTTTTACAACGCCGATAACACCCAGGCGCAGCTTAAATTTCAAATTTTTGAAGGGCCGCACGTTCAGGTCAGCTCGATTGTGATCGATGGAAATTACTTCACCAAAGATTATGTTATTTTAAATGAACTTGATCTGGCTGTTGGCGATACTGTGACGCCTTCAAAAGTTGAAGAATCCATCGCTCGCCTGCAAAGAGTTGGGCATTTCTCTAGCGTTGAAATTAAAACCTTAGAAGAAAAAACAAACGTCGCACAAAGAACTTTGATCGTTCGCGTGACCGAGCGCGAGCCCGGTGTTTTTACCATGGGTCTGGGTGCCACCAATGAACGCGGGTTAACCTTACGAGGTTACACTGGCATCGGTTATCGAAATTTATTAGGCACCGGTCGCGGAATTTCGCTCAGGCTTGAAGGAAACTATAATGTCGCCGATATTAAGTACTTCGAAAACAAAGTGACCGTTGGATATTTAGAACCCTATCTGTTCAACACTCGCGTTCGTGGCCGAATCAATGTGTCGCGGTCTAAAGCTGTGACCGATTATGATCTTCGCAAGGGTACGGAAGTGAATCAGACAACGGGCTCGTTGGAAAAAGATTTCACCTCGCATATCGTCGGCGGCTGGGACATTTTTTCGATCGCTACCGTGCGCGATTTCCCTATTGATTCAAGATCGACAGTCGAAGAATCTTTGATTGATATTGGTTCGACAGGACCGACCGTTGATGTCGATTACCGCGATAATATTTTTAATCCGACACGGGGGACTTTCACGCGCCTCAGTGCCGAATATGCATCACCCGCTTTACGCAGTTCTAAAACAATTGAGTACTGGCGCACCACGGGCACCTTTAAACATTATTTATACTTAGCTGAAGGGCCTTGGGTTTGGGCCAATTCATTTCGAGCAGGCTATATCGAAAACTTAAATCGCCTTCCTGAGGGCGGTGTTCCTTATGATAAAAAGGGATTTATTTTAGGGGGCGAATCCACCCTTCGGGGTTTTGAAGCTGGCACTTCAGAAGTTTTTCCCAGTCATTCTGATTTGCAAGACGACTCTCTTCATCCTTTTTTGCTGAAAACGCGGGCGAAAACAGGCCTGATCAAATCAGAAATTCGATTTCCCGTATGGGGCGCTATTTCAGGAGCCATCTTTTACGATGGCGGCTATGTCGAAATTGATCAGGTTAAATTTTTAGATAATTACCGTGACTCAGTGGGCTTCGGTGTGCGTTATAACACCCCTGTTGGACCCCTTAACTTTGAATTCGGCTGGAAGCTCGATCGTCGCGAAAATGAAGAGCCTTGGCGCTTCCACCTTTCCATCGGAACTTTTTAAGCACCCCTTTTTTAATTCATTCTTGACTGGCCTACCCCCCTCTCGCTAGCTTGATGGAACTCTTTTAAACCACCGAGTCAAAGACAGAGGCCTGCATGAAAAAACACTTAGTTCGCGTCTATCCATCTAAAGAAAAATTAGATCGTAAAGAACAATTAGCCTGGAAAATGGCAGCTTTGGCTGCGGATCCAACGCCTATCAAAAACGATGTTATCGACATGGTTATCAATCGCATTATTGATAATGCTTCTGTGGCTGTCGCCTCTTTAAACCGCGGCCCTGTGGCCTCGGCCCGGGCGCAAGCATTAGCTCATCCTCGAGAAGGGGGAGCGACGCTATTTGGCTTACCTAACAATCAAAAATTTTGTGCGGAGTGGGCCGCGTGGGCCAATGGCACGGCTGTTCGCGAACTCGATTATCACGATACTTTTTTAGCTGCAGATTATTCTCACCCCGGAGATAATATTCCGCCCATTTTAGCAGTGGCTCAGCAGCTTGGAAAAACGGGCCAAGATTTAATACGTGGAACTGTCACTGGGTATGAAATTCATGTTGATTTAGTGAAAGGGATTTGCCTTCATAAGCATAAAAAAGATCATATCGCTCATCTCTGTCCTGCCACTGCGGCCGGTTTAGGAACAATGCTAAATCTCCCCACTGAAATTATTTATCAGGCTATTCAACAGGCCGTGCATGTCTCTTTCACCACCCGCCAATCGCGAAAAGGTGAAATCTCATCTTGGAAAGCATTTGCACCGGCTCACTCAGGAAAATTAGCGATTGAAGCTGTTGACCGAGTCATGCGCGGCGAAGGCGCCCCGTCACCGATTTACGAAGGCGAAGATTCTGTGATCGCTTATATGCTGGACGGCAAAGATGGAAAATACGAAGTGCCACTACCAGAAGCTGGTGAAGAAAAGCGCGCGATCTTAGAAACTTATACAAAAGAACATTCGGCTGAGTATCAATCGCAAGCGCTGATCGATTTAGCAGCGCGAATGAAATCAAAAATTCCTCACTTTGATGATATTCAAGAAATTATTATTCATACCTCTCATCACACTCATTACGTGATTGGCACGGGCGCAGGCGACCCACAAAAAATGGATCCACGAGCGTCTCGGGAAACTTTAGATCATTCCATCATGTATATTTTTGCGGTAGCTCTACAAGATGGCACTTGGCACCACGTTAAATCCTATGCTCCCGAGCGTGCTCAGCGAGCAGACACCGTTAAATTATGGCATAAAATTCGAACTCTTGAAGATCCGCAGTGGACACAAGCTTATCATGATCAAGATCCAAATAAAAAACGCTTCGGCGGCCGCGTCGAAATTGTTTTTAATAACGGAGAAAAATTGATCGATGAACTTGGTGTTGCCAATGCTCATCCTGCCGGAGCAAAACCTTTTAAGCGGGCTGATTATATTCGAAAGTTTGATCTTTTAACGGAAGAGCTAATCAGCAAAGACGAGCGCAATCGTTTTATCAGTCTTGTTGAAAGACTTCCCGAATTAACAGCTTCTGAAGTTCAACAGCTGAACGTGCAAATGCCCATTGAAAAGTTGACCCATAACAAGCGCGACACTAAAGGAATTTTCTAATGTTATTTCCAGCCGCCTCTGCCAATGAAAAACGACAACGACTGCGTGAGGGCTTAAGAAGCGGAAAGCTTCTTCGCTTCCCAGGATCATTTTCTCCTCTGTGCAGTATGTTGATTGAAAAGAAATTCTTTGAAGGAATTTATATCTCGGGCTCAGTTCTATCTAATGATTTGGGTTATCCTGATATTGGTCTGACTACAATGACTGAGGTCGCTCAGCGAGGTCGTATGATTGCCCGCGCGACAAAGCTTCCTGCTATTATTGATATCGACACTGGCTTTGGCGAGCCGATGAATGTCACTCGCACCGTGCAAGAGTTGATTGAGTTAGGCCTTGCGGGCTGCCATTTAGAAGATCAAATGAACCCAAAACGCTGCGGTCACTTGGACAGTAAGTCTTTAGTCACCACCGACGAGATGCTGAAAAAAATCGCTGCGGCGGCCAACGGGAAACAACTGGATAAAAACTTTTTAATTATTGCAAGGACGGATTCAAGAGCTTCTGAAGGCCTTGATAAAGCCATTGACCGCGCCAAAGCTTATGTTGATGCCGGCGCTGAAATGATTTTTCCAGAGGCGCTTCAAGATGAAAAAGAATTTGAAGCTTTTAGAAAAGCGATCTCTGTTCCTTTACTTGCTAATATGACCGAGTTTGGAAAATCAAAACTTTTAACGACTCAAACTTTACAAAACTTGGGTTACAATATGGTGATTTGGCCCGTATCCACTTTAAGACTTGCTATGAAGGCCGTCGAGCGTGGATTGGATCATGTGATTCAAGAAGGATCTTTTGAAGGTCATCAAGATGAAATGCAATCACGCAAAGAACTTTATGAACTGACCAGATACGAAGAGTATAATGACTTTGATCAAAATATTTTTAATTTTAAATTGTAAAAAGAAGGTAAAAAATGTCTGAAAGAATCGTCAATCCAGATTACGTTG
>JAYWDA010000009.1:0-4486 GCA_043780105.1 Pseudobdellovibrionaceae bacterium
TATTTTCAATCGTCGTAGTTACGCCAGTGAAATTTTTCAAACACACAACAAGTCCATCGATGCCCTGGTCTGATACCAAGACGTTACTTCCGCCGCCAAGAATCGTCAGCGGCCAAGAATTTCTTTTGGCTTCGCTGATGGCTTCTTTTATTTCTTCTAAGTTTTTAGGCGTACAAAAGTATTCAGCGGGACCGCCAATTTGCCAAGATGTATAATTTGCTAATCGAACTTGCGTTTGAATATCCATTAAAGCTTCTTTAAAATTTCAAGGCCTAGCTTCCAGCCGTCGCCAGCACCTAAGGTGACAAGCACATCGCCTTTTTTTAGTTGCGCCAAAACTTGATCAGCTTGCTGCTCGCTTTTCGGCAAATAAAATTTCTGCCCATGTTTAATCTCTTCTACTAATTTTTTTGAGGTGATCCCTGGAATCGATGACTCACCCGCTGGATAAATGTCAGAAATTAACAGGTGATCAGCTTGTTGAAAACATTTTGTGAATTCTAGCCAACAGCTCTGTGTTCTAGAAAAACGATGCGGTTGAAAGAAAACAACTAAGCGATTTTGTGGGTATTTTTCTTTGAAAGCATCTAAAACCGCAGACACTTCTGTCGGGTGATGGCCATAATCGTCGTAAACTCGAATGCCGTTTTTTTCACCTTTAAACTGAAAACGTCGATCAACACCTTCAAAATCTGCAATGCCTTTTTTACAAATATCTAAAGAATAGCCAGCTACCCAGCCGGTGATAAACGCGGCTGTCGCGTTCAAGGCATTATGTTTCCCAGGAATTTTTAAATCAATTTCAGACCACTTTTGTAAGTTGTGTTTCTGACGATCCATTTTTTGAATTTCGTAATGGCTATTGCTGCCCTTTAAAACAAAATCATTTTTGCTCTGAAAACCGTAATAGTAAACTCGCTTTGGATAATTCTCTAACGCTTTTCGAACGTGCGGATCATCACCGCAAGCGACACAAGCGCCATAGAAAGGTAATCGCAAGGCAAAATCACTAAAGGCTTTTATTAAATTATCAAAAGTTTTATAATAATCCATATGGTCGGAATCAATATTTGTGATGATCGCAATTTCAGGACTGAGGCGATTAAAGCTTCCATCACTTTCATCGGCCTCTGCCACCAGCCATTCGCCTTGACCTAATTGAGCCGAAGATTTGATGGCTGCAAAGCGCCCACCCACAACAATCGTCGGACTTGAGTTAGCGGCAAGGAGAATCGATGCCACCATACTTGTCGTTGTTGTTTTCCCATGCGTTCCAGCGACGGCGATGCCTCGTTGAAGTCGCATGATTTCGGCCAAAGCTTCAGCGCGAGGAATCAATGGAATTTCTCGGCTGCGAGCTTCAGCAATTTCCGGATTTCCAAATTGCACGGCACTGGAGTACACGACCACATCTGCGTCACCCACTTGGGTTGCGCTGTGACCTTTATAAATATTAATTCCAATATCTTTTAAGTGAGCCGTGTTTGCATTTTCAGAAAGGTCACTGCCTGTCACCTTTGCACCCATATTATGTAAAACTTCAGCCAGGCCGCACATGCCTATTCCACCAATGCCAATAAAATGAAATTTAGCTTTGGCTAATTTCATACGGTTTCTCCGACGCTAAGAAGATATTCCGCTATGCGGCCGGCAGCTTTCGGCTTATAGAATTTTTTTAAATTCAAGGTCATCAGTTCGCGGTCATTCTTATTGTTTCGAAGACTTAAAATTTTCTGCAGTAAACTCTCTGGAGTTAAGTCTTTTTGCTCTAGCAAAATACACGCTTTATGATCAACCAAACTTTGGGCATTTTTTAACTGATGATTATCAGCCGCCGTGGGCAGTGGAATTAAAATAGCGGGTTTTCCACAGGCCGCAAGCTCTGCCACAGTGCTAGCCCCTGATCGACAGATAACCAGATCAGCCCACTGATAATACTTTTCCATCCCGTAAAGATATTCGTGCGCCTGAACAGATTTCAAATTTTCATAAGATTTTTTTACAGCCGCTGAATCGTGCGGACCTGTTTGATGAACTACTTCCACGTCTTTTAACTCAGTCGCATATTTCACAAGCGTTTCTTGGACGACTTTATTAATAGCCCTTGCTCCCTGGCTTCCGCCGAAGATCAGCACATGAAATTTTTCGTCGCTGGGGGCGATAGCCCTCATCTCTTCAACTTCCTTTCGAACAGGAAGTCCGATTTGCAAAATGTGTTTACTTTTCAGCATTTTGCCCGCTTCTTCAAAAACCACTAAACTTCGTCGTACAAAAAAGGATAACCAACGATTGGTTAACCCTGGATGGGCATTGGGTTCCCAGATGGCCGTTTTAAATCCTAGTAAAGAGGCCATTAGAACAAAAGGACCAGACGCATAACCACCCACGCCTAAAACAATTTGCGGCTTGATCTCAAAAAGAAGGGCTACAGATTGCAACAATGCGAAAGGGATTCCGACTAAAGTTTTTAACTTTCCAAAAAATCCGCCGCTTTGATTTAACTTTCCAACTCGAATTAAATGTAAGGAAAAACCCTCGCGAGGAATAATCTTTGTCTCTAAACCGCCTGGGCTTCCGACAAATTGGATGTCTAAAGAGGGATCTTTTTCTAACAGCGCGCGCGCGATAGCAACCGCTGGGTAAATATGCCCACCTGTCCCACCGCCTGCTATCATCACTGTCTTTTTTTTCATGAATTACCGATTGCGTTTAAGCTTCGTGCTTAATGTATCGTCTTGCAGAGTTTTTTCAATATTAATCAAAAGACCAAAGATCGCTGCCACACAAACTAAAGAACTTCCACCGTAGCTTAAAAATGGCAAAGTTAATCCTTTTGTCGGAAGAAGGCCCAAGCCCACTCCCGTATTGATAAAAACAGACAGCGCAAAAGTCATTGAAAGTCCTAAGGCAACAGCTCTTTTGAAGGGATCATTCGTTTTAATTGCAATTCGAAATCCACTGTAAATTAAAAATCCGTACAGACTAAGCAAAAAGAAAACCCCCAGAAAACCCATCTCTTCACCAAAAACAGCCAGCGTAAAATCCGTGTGGGCTTCTGGCAGAAAGAATAATTTCCCTTGCCCTTGCCCCATTCCAACACCGAATAAACTTCCTGAGTGAAAACTGAGCAAACTTTGAATGACCTGAAACCCCTTTTGCTCCGGGTCGGCCCATGGATCTAGAAAGGTCATTACACGCGCTCGCCGGTATGGCACGGCCATGACTAAAAAATAAAACGCGGGAAGAATAATCGCCATGGCAGTTCCCATGTATTTCCAAGAAAGTCCAAAGGCAAATAACAACCCAACGCCCACTAAAATCATAATTGCAAAGCTGCCAAAATCTGGCTGCTTTAATAAAAGAAAAAATGGCAGCGCGCAAATGATCGCCAGTAACCACCAAGGAGTTCGATTAATATTACTGCGTTTTCCAACCATCAGACTTGCCACTAGAAGTGTAAAAGAAAATTTTAAGATTTCCGCAGGCTCCAAGCGAATTCCAAGGGGCGTTTGTAGCCAGCGTAAAGCGCCGCCCACACGAACTCCAAGACCAGGAACAAATGTCATAGCAACTAAAATTCCACCGAGCGGCCAAAGCATCCAACCGACTCGTTCAACCCAACGCCAAGGCACATGAATGCAGGCAAAGAGGGCAACTAGAGCAACAACCGTAAAGATCATTTGTCTTTTAAAAAAATATAAAGCATCGCCATAAGATTCGATCGCAAAAATATAGCTAGAACTATAAACCTGAACTAAGCCGATCCCGAAAAGGGCAATGACGGTCAGTAATAATCCACTAGAAAGATATCGAAGCATGACTCTACTTACTCGCCAAGAATATCAGTTTCAGGCGTGTCAGGGGTTTTGCTGGGGCTTTTCGGAGAATTTTGAGGAGCTGTTGATTGGACGGCTGGGCTTGAAGGTTTCGCAGCAGGCGGCGCTGAAGTTGTTGATGCGCTAGCTGGTGCCGAGCTTGCGGGCTTTGCAGCCGCAGGCGCCGGCGCTGGTTTGCTTGAAGGCGCCGCTGGATTATTTAATGTCGTTGGATTTGTTTTCGGCGGAAGTGCTGGCTTATCAGATTTTTTTTCTGCTGGAGCCATTGGAGCATCATCACTTAAATCCAATTCGTCAGAATTTTTCTTGACCACAGGTGCAGGTACGCTAGGTGCTGGATTGTGAGGGATGACTTTTTTAAGTTCATCTTTTTTAATGCTGCAGCAATAAATCACACCGTAGTTTTCAGATGAATTTTTATAGTTGGTGATTGATAAAGGTTTTGTGGGTTCGCAGCGCTTTGCCATCTGCATATTCAATTCAACATCAATATCGCTATGAACATCGCCACTGATAAATTCACAGTACATGCCAGAAGAAGCGGCTAATTTTTCTCGAAGTTCTAATCGTTGTTTCTGAGCGCTTCCGCACCCGAAAAGAAAAATAGGAAGTAGCAGCCCACTGATAGTCGATAACGGGGATAATCTTGC
>JAYWDA010000010.1:0-1904 GCA_043780105.1 Pseudobdellovibrionaceae bacterium
GCCTTTCTTTTTAGCTTTCAAGATTGGCACGTGTACCATGAGTGGCTCTCTTATATATTTTTTTACGGATCCTTCGTTTTAGCTGGATATACGGGCGTCATTTTGTTTAAGGCGTTTCTGTGGCTCTCCATTTTTGCTGGAATTCTGTTCTGTGCTCGCCGCTGGAAAATTCAAGATGGCCTCACTTGCACAATTCTTATTTTAGCTGCGGTCACCTGCAGTCACCGATTTGTCGAGCGAGCTTCCTTGTTCTCGGATCTTTTATTCACCCTGATCACGGCTATTTTGCTGGCACCGAAGCTTCCTTCTCGCAAAATTCAATGTATTTTTCCGCTTATTTTTGTTTTTTGGGTGAACACTCACGCCGGTTTCCCAACAGGACTTTTTCTATTATCGGGCTACGTTGTTTTGCAAGGTAAAAAATCACCGGGATGGTTACGTCTGACTTTGGCTTTTTCCTATCTTGCTTGTTTGGTGAATCCCGATTTTATACACGGTGCCCTTTATCCTTTTAAAACAATTTTCAAACCTGAGTGGGCCATTTACCGCAGCATAAATACCGAGTGGCTACCTACTTTCCAAAGTGCTTTTCTTTCAACTTGGGAAGTCAAATCGTTGATTGTATTAATGATCATTAGCGCAGGGCTTGTCTCTTATAGATTATGGAAAGCGCCTCGCGAAAGTTTGTTTCTACTTTTCGTTTTTATTATTAATGTGTACCTGGCTCAAAATGCCAGTCGCTTTATGTGTACCAGCGCCCTGGGATTTAGCTTGGTTATTCTTGTGGCTTTGCATTCGATAGGCTTGCAAACTCCAAACTGGTTAGAAAAATATTCTAAAATTATTTTTCCAATGATCTTTATCAGCGGATTTATTTGGATCTTAAATTTTGGTTATCGCCCAGCCTCTGGGCAACGAGATTTCGGATTCGGTGTGGATCTTCCAAGTTTTCCAGCTAAAGCCGTAGATTACATAAAGGATCATCACTTAAAAGGACACTTTTTTAATCAGTATGAATGGGGTTCTTATCTTATTTGGACTTTAGGGTTTGAAAAAAGTTTTTTTATTCACAGCCATATTGATAACCCTCTTTATTTTAAAAACGACTATTACGGGATGTCTCGGTCACAAGAATTTTTTGATGAAACTGTAAAAAAGTATCAGATCAATTATTTTATCCTCGATCGGAGCCGTCTTGCGACAAATCCACCGCCCGCAATTTTAGTTTACCTTAATCGCTTCAAGCTGATTTATGATGATGGACTGACAGTTATTTTTCAAACTCATCAAGAGTCAAAATGACACTGAAAGATTTGGCTTATTGCTTGCATTGCATACATTTAGAAATTAACTCGGAGGAAAATTTATGAAGAAAACAGTTTTTTTAGCGATGGGTCTAATGTTTTCGTTTCAGGCTTTTGGCGATTTATCAGATCAGCTTCGAGCCTGTCAAAGGCAATGCGATCCGGGATGCAGAGACCTCGCTGAGGAAGTCTCAAGGACGGCTCATGAAATACTTGATGATTGCGGGAGCGGTGGCGCTGGAAGAGTCGGAATCATTCAAGCCTGCAGCGATATATTTTTTGGCTCCGCAGACCAGCAACAATGCCTTCGCACCGCACGGTCTGCAGAAGTGGTTCGAGCCTGCAGCAACACATTTTTAAGTAACCCCGACAAAATGGCGTGTCTTGGCAAGGCAAGGTCTGCAGCCATTCTTCAAGCCTGCGCAAATGCATTTTTCTCAACTGCTGACAAAATGATTTGCCTTGAGCGGGCTCGAAGCGAGGCTGTCGTACGTGAATGTTCCAATCGTTTTTTTAGTTCTCAAGACAAATTGGATTGCATTGGGTCCTAGGAGTTTTTTAATAAACCCTTAATGAGCTTGGACTAATTTTTCGTCGGCC
>JAYWDA010000011.1:0-3931 GCA_043780105.1 Pseudobdellovibrionaceae bacterium
CCGCGGCCTTCTAAAATTGAATGAACAATTTTATTCAGCCAGCCCGTGCCTTCACGACATGGCGTGCACTGTCCGCAAGACTCGTGATGATAAAAATGCATCAGCACACCTAACATATCGACCATGCACTGAGAGTCATCGATAACAATCACGGCGCCTGATCCCAACATGGATCCCAAACCAGCTAAGCTTTCATAATCGAGATTGGCCTTCATACATTCTTCGGCTGTTAAAACCGGAGCTGATGATCCGCCAGGAATAATCGCTTTCAATTTTCGGCCTGGCTTCATGCCACCGCCTAGTTGGTTAATGAACTCCATCATAGGCATGCCAAGCACAACTTCATAATTTCCAGGTTTTTGAACATTTCCGCTTAAAGAAAATAATTTTGTGCCCGTTGATTTTTCAGTGCCGTATTTTTTGTAAGCCGCCGCCCCATCGCGCATGATCGGAACAACCGCAGCTAAAGTTTCCACATTATTTACAATCGTTGGCTTTTTTAAATAACCCTGAATCGCGGGAAAGGGCGGCTTTAATTTCGGTTGGCCTTTAAGGCCCTCAAGCGATGAGATCATCCCAGTTTCTTCACCGACAATGTAGGCTCCGGCACCCGCATAAACATCCATCTCGTGATCAAAGCCTGAGCCTAAAATATTTTTTCCTAAGTAACCGGCTTTGTAGGCTTCTTTGATGGCCGCTTCCACGACCGAAATCGGATAAAAATATTCGCCGCGAATATAGATATAGCTTTTTTTAGAGCCGATCGCAAAAGCAGATAAGATCATTCCTTCAATCAGCTGATGCGGAGCACGTTCCATCATCATTCGGTCTTTGAAGGTTCCAGGTTCTCCTTCATCAGCATTGCAAAGCAAGTACCTGGGCTCGCCATTTTTTGGTAAAAATCCCCATTTGGTTCCCGTTGGAAATCCAGCGCCGCCACGACCACGAAGGCCTGAAGCTTTTACTTCATCAACAATTTGTTGCGGTTGTAGTTTCAACGATTTTTCTAAAACGGCGTAACCGCCTTTGTTCTTGTACCCTTCAAGGCTACGATATTCATCTAGATGATAAAATTCCGACAGCAACTTTGTTTCCATTATTTCATCCCTCGTAACAAATTCATTGCTGACTCATGAGTTAGATTTTCATGATACCGCTCGTTCACTTGCATCATCGGAGCTGTACCACATGAACCCAGGCATTCGACTTTTGAAACAGTGAAGCGACCATCCTGTGTTATTTCATCATATTTAACGTTTAATTCTTTACAGATATGGGTCGCCAGTTCGCGACCACCTTCTAAGGCACAAGAAATATTCGTGCACACTTGCACATGAAATTTTCCGACCGGTTTTTGATTGAACATCGTGTAGAATTTAAAAACTTCATTGATGCGGCTTTCAGGAATATTCATCAGGCCCGACAATTCAGAAATCACTTCTGCATTGATCCAACCTTTATTTTCACTTTGAGCTAAATACAAACAGGGAATGATGGCCGATTCGCGGGCCTCATAACGCTTCAGTTCAGATTCAACTTTTTTTCGACCTTCATCAGATAATTTAAACATAGTAGCCCCTACCGATCCAATTCGCCGGCAATAACGTTCATACTTGCGACGGTTGCAATGGCATCAGCCAACATCGCGCCCTTCACCACACTTGGAAACGATTGATAGATCGCAAAACAAGGTGGTCTTACTTTTAGTCTGTACGGATTAGCGCTGCCATCACTGACCAGATAAAATCCAAGCTCGCCATTAGCCGCTTCTGTGGCGTCGTAAGTTTCACCGACCGGTGGTCGTAAACCTTTAATCACCAACATAAAATGATTCATCAAGCCTTCGATATTTCCATAAACATCTTTTTTCTCTGGAAGAACGATGCCTTTATCTCGGATCGTGTAATCGCCGCCGGGCACATTTTTGCAAACCTGTTCGATGATACGAATACTTTGTCGCATTTCTTCAATACGAACTTGGTAGCGATCATAAATGTCGCCTGTTGTTCCTACTGGGACATCAAAGTCTAAGGCGTCGTAACCATAGTAAGGTGTTAGTTTTCGCAAATCTAGGTTCACGCCGCAAGCCCTTAGCAAGGGACCTGTGTAGCCCCAAGCAATCGCATCTTGTGCTGAAATTGGGCAAACGCCTTGGGTTCGCTTGATAAAAATTTTGTTATCTAAAAGAAGTTTTGAGATCTCATCGACTTCGCCGCGCATCTCTTTGCAAAATGTCAGAACGTCGTCATACCAACCTTCGGGTGCATCTTGAGCCATGCCACCCACTCGAGTCAGTGCCACTGTTAACCGAGAGCCACAAAGTTTTTCAAACAAAGTATAAACTTTTTCGCGATAGGTGAATAAATGAAAAAACGCTGTCAGTGCACCTAAGTCAACGCCACCAGTGCCCACAGAAATAATATGATCAATAATACGAGACAGCTCGCAAAGAATGACTCGCATGGCTTGTGCTTTCGGAGGAATCTCAACCCCTAAAAGTTTTTCGACCGTTTTACAATATCCGACATTGTTCATCGGCGCTGAACAATAATTTAAACGATCTGTGTACGGGATCACTTGGTTGTAAGGATGAGTTTCCGCCATTTTTTCAAAGCAGCGATGGAGATAGCCGATTTCGCACCCAGCGCGAATAATTGTTTCCCCATCAAGCTCAACCATCACTCGCAAAGTCCCGTGCATCGCTGGATGCGAAGGCCCGATATTGAGCGGTACAAAATTGTCATTCAAGACATTTCCGTCTTCGCCATCGACGTTATCGAAATGAATTGGCATCGTGCTTGTGCAGTGCTGCTGGCGATCGGCTTCGTAATCCTTTCGGAGAGGATGTCCCACAAACTGATGGTGAGTTAAAATTCGACGTAAATTAGGATGACCGACAAATTGGATGCCAAACATATCATAGGCTTCACGTTCAAACCAATCAGCGCCCTTCCAAATAAAAATCGCCGTTTCAATCGATTCACCTTCGCCGACGGCCGCCTTAATTCTTAGGCGAGCTCCGTCACGTGACGAAAACATGTGGTAAACTACATCAAATCTTTTTTCTCGGGCTGGATAATCAACTCCGGCAATATCCATCAGGAAATCAAAACGGCCCGAAGCTTTGAAGTATCGCAAAAGGCCCGGTACATCTTCTTTGGGGACGACTAAAACATCGTCACCCAGCGATTGTGTGAATTGAAAGGCTTCAACATCAAATTGTTGAGCCAGATCGGCTTTAAGATTTTCCAGTTTGCTCATAAGGATTTTTCCAATTGTCTTTCCAGGGGCGTGGAGTGTGATCTTTAATCATTTTTTGTAAAAGCATAATTCCATCAAGAACGGCTTCTGGTGTTGGTGGGCAGCCAGGAACATAAACATCAACAGGAATCACTTTATCAGCGCCTTGCAAAACATGATAAGCGCGGTAAAATCCGCCCGAGCTGGCACAAGCTCCCATTGATAAAACATATTTGGGCTCAAGCATTTGTTCATAAATTCGAATCAGCACAGGCGCCATTTTTTCGGTGATGGTGCCCGCGACCAAAAGTAAATCAGCTTGGCGCGGAGAAAATCGTACAACCTCGGCTCCGAATCGGGCCAAGTCATATTTAGGTCCCATCACCGACATCAATTCGATTCCGCAACAAGCGGTTCCGTAAGGAAGCGGCCACAAAGCATTCCGTTGTCCCCACGCCACCAGCGCATCAAGCTTAGTTGCAAATCCAAAAGATTTTACCAACTCTTCATCGCCTCGAGCGATCATGCTGGACTTAGTTGCGACGACAGAGCTCGAAGTATTTTCAGCATTGCTCATTCCGACCTCACTACAAAAGAGTCTTCCTCTAGCGAAGGCTCTCATTTAATTATCATTTGGATCTCTACATAAGTAACGAAAATCCACAGGCGTGACAACAACATAAGTCGTTCC
>JAYWDA010000012.1:0-26817 GCA_043780105.1 Pseudobdellovibrionaceae bacterium
AGCATTCTCCGTTCATGAGTTTTCTGAACATTGCTAACAATAAAAAACGGTGTGCTAACAACGTCAGTGAAAAAACTTTTTTCAGTGATTGGAAATCAGGAAATTTACCCAATTTTTCTTTGTACATTCCCGATTTAAATAACGACGGGCATGATACTTCCATTGATTATTCGGCTAAGTGGTTGAGAAGTAATTTTGAAGCCGCTTTTAATGATCGTGAGTTGATGAAAGATACTTTAGTAGTACTGACATACGATGAAAGCACGTTCTCGGGTGGAAACAAAGTTTACAGCGTTCTGCTAGGACCAAGTATTATTCCAGGTAGCGTGGTTTCGGATCAGCACACACATTCGTCATTTATAAAAATGATGGAAACAGAGTGGGATTTGGGATCACTGAACCGCGGTGACGCAAAAGCTTTACCGCTTGTTGGCATCTGGAAGTAAGTCGATGGTTTTTCTGGACTGTCTTAGATTGAGTCAGTCCTAAAAATAAAACTACAATTTGAAAAATTTTTTGCCAGAGTTTTGTTGGTCTTGATTGAGTTTTTGTTAGTAAAAACCGATCAACTTGTATGCTTTGGTACGTCAAAATCATCATTTCAGCATGCTTGGGTTTACTTGTGTTTTCATCGACTTCGCAGGCTGTGCCGCAAAACCTTTCCTTTCAATCTAAGATTTATAAACCAGATGGAACTCCGCTTGACGCTGCTAGCGTAAGTTTTCGGTTTACTACAGTGGATCCGACAGGAACTTGTATTTTATTTGTCGAAGATTTTGCAGGCGCTAACATGTCTGCATCTGCCGGTTTAATTATTTTGAACTTAGGCACTGGAACAAAGGTTTTTCCCACCAGTGCTTATACTTACAAAAATGTTTTTAATAATTTAAATCCAACGTTCAGTTGCCAAGGTGGAGGTACTTATACACCCGGCGCAAGCGGAGCAGATAATCGAAAAATTATTGCACAGTTTAATGATGGCACTGTGGCTGGTTGGCAAACACTGCCAGCGATCGATGTGAATTCTGTACCCTTTGCAAATTATGCCGGTGATTCAGTCACGTTAGCAGGTTTTCCAGCCGGAGATTTTTTACGTAATGCCACTTTACCACTTTGTGCAACCGGAGAAGTTTTAACCGCATCTGATCCGGGTTCAGGAAGAACGTTAAGTTGCGTTCCAGTGGCCGCATCAACGGATGCCACAGCAATATCAAAAGGTGTAGTGCAAATTGGTTCTGGATTAAATGTTGCTGCGGGCGTTATAAGCCTTGGTAATTTCGATGCGGCAAAAATCACAACGGGAATTATTTCGCCTGCACGAATAGGATCTGGAGCACCCGGTGCCGGTAATTTTCTTCGTGGTGATGGTGTGTGGACTGCTATTTCTGCTGGCGGCGTATCAAGTGTCTCGTCGACAAATAGTTATTTAACAATTGCAACACCCGCAACGACTCCAGCATTTACGGTTAACGTTGGCACCACTCGAAATCGTCTTGCATCCGTGGATCTAACCACAGGCAATGTGACTGGCTGGAACCCAAATATAGACAATCTTGTTAATGCTGTGGCAATCAGCGGTGCGAATGTTTATGCGGGTGGAATCTTTACGTCGGTAAATGGCGGAACCACTCGAAATTATTTGGCCGCTTTGGATCTAACCACAGGCAACGTAACTGCTTGGGATCCTAATATGAATGGCACTGTCAACGCAGTTGCAATCAATGGCGCGAATGTGTACGCGGGCGGAAGCTTCACCGCAGTTAATGGCGGGACTATTCGAAATCGTCTTGCAGCATTGGATTTAACCACGAGCACTGCAACTGCATGGGATCCTAATATGAATAATAGCGTCAGCGCTGTGGCAATCAGTGGTACGAGTGTGTATGCAGGCGGATTTTTTACAACGGTAAATGGTGGAACGACTCGTAATCGACTTGCGGCATTGGATTTAACCACGGGCACTGCAACTGCATGGGACCCCAATATGAATAATTTTGTCACCGCTGTAGCAATCAGTGGTTCGAGTGTGTATGCAGGCGGATATTTTACAACGGCTAATGGCGGAACCACTAGAAACTACTTGGCCGCTTTGGATCTTACCACGGGCACTGCGACTGCATGGGACCCTAATGTGAATAACTATGTCAACGCTGTGGCAGTCAGTGGAGTGAATGTTTATGCGGGTGGAAATTTTACGATGGTGAATGGTGGAACCACTCGAAATCGTTTAGCAGCCTTGGATCTAACTTCGGGCTTTGCAACTGCATGGGACCCTAATATGAATGGTCCGGTCAACACTTTGGTAATCAATGGTACAAATGTTTACGCAGGCGGAAGCTTTACGACGGTGAATGGTGGAACCACTCGAAATCGTATTGCGGCCCTAGATTTAACCACAGGTACTGCGACTGCCTGGAACCCTAATGTAGGTAACTCTGTCAATACCTTGGCAATCAGCGGTACGAATGTTTATGCGGGTGGACTCTTTACGTCGGTTAATGGCGGAACCATTCGAAATTACCTGGCCGCCCTTGATCTATCGACGGGTACTGCGACTGCATGGAACCCTAATATGAATACCATTGTCAGCGCTGTGACAGTCAGTGGTACGAATGTGTATGCGGGTGGAAACTTTTCGACGGTAAATGGTGGAACCACTCGAAATCGTCTTGCGGCCTTGGATTTAACAACGGGCACTGCAACCGCTTGGGATCCTAATATGAATTCTGCGGTCAGCGCTGTGACAGTCAGTGGCACGAATGTGTATGCGGGCGGAAGCTTTACGACTGTAAATGGCGGAACTATTCGGAATCGTATTGCAGCATTGGATATAACTTCGGGCACTGCAACGGCATGGGATCCCAATGTGAATAACACGATTAAGGCGTTAGTTATCAGTGGCTCGAATGTGTATGCGGGTGGACTCTTTACGTTGGTGAATGGCGGGACTGCTCGAAACTACATGGCCGCATTGAGTCTTGCCACGGGTGCTGTGACTGCCTGGAACCCCAATACGAATAGCGATGTCCGCACTCTAGCTATTAGTGGTACAAATGTGTATGCAGGTGGCGTCTTTACAGCGGTGAACGGGAGCAAACTCTCCGGTAACTACTGCGTGATTAATCAAACTTCGGGGATTAGTTTACCTTAGGAAAATGGTCAATTTTAGCGTCTCAGCGTGATTCAAAATAAAGTCGTGATACATCCACCACAGGCACAAAGTCCCGTTTCAGGATTTTGGTCGATTTTGTAAAACTTTTTTTCAGTGTTTGTTCAGGTTTGATCAAGTTATGGTAAACAAAATCCGATAGCTTTAGTATGCTTTGGTACGTCAGAATTCTTTTTACAGCATGCTTGGGATTATTTGCGTTTTCGCTGCCCGCGTATGCGGTGCCGCAAAGCCTTTCTTTTCAATCTAAAATCTACAAACCGGACGGCACTCCACTGGATGCAGCCAATGTTAATTTTCGCTTTACGACTGTGGATCCTACTGGAACTTGTATTTTGTATATTGAAGATTTTTTCGGTGCCGACATGTCAGGGTCTGCAGGCCTTGCGATTTTAAATTTGGGTTCAGGAACAAAAGTGTATCCAGCAAGTGCGATGGTTTTTACCAGTGTGTTTAATAATTTAAGTTCATTTTATAACTGCCGCGGTGGGGGAACATATTCTCCGGGTGTGGGTCGCACTGATAATCGGAAAATTATTGCGCAATTTTATGATGGCACGGCTGCGGGTTGGCAGACGCTTCCAGCAATTGATGTGAATTCAGTTCCGTTTTCAAGCTTTGCCGGTGATAGCGAAAAATTTTCTGGTTTTGTAGCCAGTGATTTTTTACGTTTTGCGACTTTACCTGTTTGTACGGGAAGTGACGTGCTGACCGCGACGAATTCAGGTTCTGGTACGAATCTATCTTGCGTACCTGGAGTCGCTTCATCCGTCGATGCGACCACAACAACAAAAGGTGTGGTGCAGATTGGCGCAGGCTTAGATGTAACCACAGGAATAGTTAGCTTAGGAAATTTCGATGCCGCAAAAATCACTTCGGGAATTATTTCAACGGCTCGGTTAGGTTCTGGAACACCAAGTGCCGCTAACTTTTTACGCGGTGATGGTGCGTGGGTGCCGGTGACTACCGGAACCGTGACCAGCGTTTCTTCGACGAATAGTTATTTAACAATTACCACTCCGACAACCACACCTGCATTTACGGTTAATGTTGGTAACACTCCAGGTACGCTAGCTGCGGGTGATGATGTGCGCTTATCTGACAGTCGCACACCGATTGGTAGCGCCGGCGGAGATTTAGCAGGCTCTTATCCGAATCCAACTCTGGGCACCTCGGGTGTCGTTGCAAACAGCTATGGATCAGCATCCAGTGTGGCTACTTTTACAGTTGATAATAAAGGACGCTTAACAACAGCAGGAACAACTCCGATAGCGATTGCGGAAAGTCAGGTTACAAATTTAACAGCTGATTTGATTTCAAAAATTACGAACGTGGGATCGGGTGCTGGTAACGTGGTGTTAACAATGCAAGCGGGTAATACTGCAGGCTTACCAGTTGCTGGTACTGATGGCCGCGTTTATTTCGATACGCAAGCAAAAATAATTTACCGCGATAACGGGACGGCCTGGATTCCAATTGCAAGTAATTCAGGTTCTGGTGGAACTATTACAGATGTTATTGCAGGCGTTGGACTATCAGGCGGCGCCAGTTCAGGTGCAGCTACCTTAAATTTGGCAAATACATTGGTGGTACCAAATAGTTACGGTTCAGCATCAGCGGTATCAACATTTACGGTGGATGCCCAAGGCCGATTAACAACTGCGGCGACAACTCCGATTGCAATTACTCAATCCCAAGTTGGAAGTTTGGTCACTGATCTTTCGAATAAACAACCGCTGAACGCGCAGCTGACAAATATTTCTGGCTATGTGCCAACGGCTGATAATTTTCTTGTCGGAAACGGTGTCAATTTTGTTTTAAAAACTCCGGCGCAGGCGCGTGCAAGTATCGGCTTAGATGTGGCCGGCGGAGATTTAACGGGTAATTATCCGAATCCGACCTTAGCAAATATTGTGACAACAGGTACGAATACAAAAATCACTTACGATGCCAAAGGCCGTGTGACAGCGGGCACTTCGCTTACTGATACAGATATTCCAAATTTAGACGCTTCAAAAATTACTACCGGAATTTTACCCATTAGCAACGGCGGAACGGGTTCTGCGACGGTTGCAAATAATTTAGTTTTTGCGGGACCCACGACTGGTGGTCCGCTGGCGCCAAGTTTCAGAGCTTTATCAGCAAGTGATATTCCGAGTTTAAGCGCAACCTATCTGCCGCTTACAGGTGGGACATTAACCGGTGCAGTGATTTCTGCAGCTGGAACTGCAGCGGCACCAAGTGTTGGTGTGGGACAAACATCTTCGGGATTATTTAGCGGCGGCACAAATATTTTAGGATTCAGTACAGCAGGTCTTGAACGTGCACGCATCGATGCTGCAGGAAATTTAGGTGTGGGTGTTACGAATCCATTATACAAAGTCGATGTTTCTGGTGATTTAAATATTACCGGAAATTTTCGTATCAACGGCACACCAATTGGTGGTGGCAGCGGCACTGTGACGGCGGTCAGTTCAACAACGACAGATATTAATGTTGCAAGTCCTACGTCAACTCCGGCTTTAACTTTAAATTCTGGAACAGGTGCCAATCAAATTGTGAAATTAAATGCGTCGGCGCAGTTGCCCGCGGTGGATGGATCTTTGCTTACGGGTTTTACAGCGGTGCAGATTCCGGCTTTAGACACAGGTAAATTAACCAGCGGAATATTACCCGTCGTTCGTGGTGGTACCGGAAATTCGAGTTTTGCAATTAACAGCGTCATCACGTCGAATAACACGGGCATTCAAGTTGCCTTACCTGGAACTACTTCGAACACGATGCTGCAGTATTCAGTGACAGGGCCCGTGTGGTCATCAGCAACGTTTCCGTCGACGACAACTGCAAATCAATTATTATATTCATCTGCAAACAATATTGTTGGCGGATTAACCTCTGCAAATGATTCGGTGTTAATCACAAATGGAACGGGTGTTCCATCGTTTGTTAACGCACTTCCTGCAACCATCGGTGGAACAGGCCAAACAACTTATGTGATTGGTGATTTACTTTATGCATCTTCAGGTTCGGCATTAGCCAGATTGCCTGCTTCAACAACCGGATTAGTTTTAACAAGTAACGGAGTTGGCACTGCGCCAACTTGGCAAGCGGTTCCATCAAATCTGCCCGCAGCACCCGGAACAGCAGCAGCACCAGGTTACGCGTTCAGTGGTAACACGAATACAGGAATATTTGGTGCAGCTGCAAATCAAATTGGTTTTTCAACGAATGGTGTTGAACGTGTGCGTGTAGATGCGTCGGGCAATTTTGGAATTGGAACGCAGTCACCATCTGAAAAATTATCTGTTGTTGGTGCTTTTCCAAAAACGGATAGCGTTAATTCAAATTTTGCTGTTTACGATTCTACAGGATTGCCTCGAACTAAATTAACCGGAAACGGCGTTCAAAACTGGTATTTGTACGACACAACGGGATTGGCTGAAATTGGTCATGTTGGTTATGCAACTCCGGGCGGATTGCCTGGAATCCTTTTAACAAACCCATCTTTCACAGGGCGATCGCAAATCGCGCAGCTTGCTTCGACAGGCGGCTTAAGTTTCGGCGCAACCACTGGCAGCGCAAACCCTGGAAGCCAAATGGTTTTAACAACGGCAGGTAATGTTGGTATAGGAACAGCGGCACCGGGCGCAAGACTTGATGTGCAATCGACAGATACAACTACAACAGGATCTGTGGTCGGAACAAAAATAGCTCCGACTTACAATCAAGCTGCAGCAACAACTTCAAACACAGATTTATTAATTAACCGAACTGAAACCGCAGTGGGTACTGGTCAGCAGAATTTAATCGACGCACAGGTCGGCGGAGTCAGCAAATTTCGCGTGGATAACACCGGAAAAGTTTTTGCCGATGGATCTGGATTAACCGGAGTGGCTGCATCGACAATTCCACTTTCGGGATTACGCGCAGCAAGTTCAGCGAACACGATTGATAACTTTAACTTTGCTCAGGTGTGGAATTTTTCGACAGCAACAACTGAAAATCCACTAAGTATTTCTGCCAATGCATTAATTACGGGAAGCTTACTCAATTTAACCAGTTCAAGTGCAAGTTTAAATTCTACAAATGGATTATTAAACGTTGCCAATACTAGCGCTTCAACAACTGGAATGGTTGCACGCATTCAGTCGAATTCAACAGCGGGTTCTGGAATGACTGTTCTTGCAAACGGAAACGTCGGTATTGGAACAACCGGACCAGCATTGCCTCTTGCAGTTGTCGGAAACATTTCATCGTCTACAGCAGCTAATTCATCTTCACTCTTACTGGATAATAATCGGAACGGGAACACAACGGCATTCAGCTTTGCTCGTGGAATTGCTTCTGGGTATTTTGGGGGTTATATCGGCGGCAATTTTAACGATCTTACAAACGGGGCAGTTTTTTTTGGAGCTGATTCTTCTGCGACTAAAATGTCGATGAACACTGTCGGTGCCGTGCCGATCACATTTAACACGGATAATTGGATCGAACGCGTGCGCATTCAACCAGTCACTGGAAACGTCGGTATCGGAACAACTTCACCAACAGCGGTTTTAAATTTAAAAGCAGGCACAGCAGCAGCAAACACGGCGCCGTTGAAACTCACATCAGGTGTAAATCTAACAACTCCAGAATCAGGTGCCATTGAGTACGACGGTACTAATTTATTTTTCACAGATTCCACAGCAGCCCGTAGAACCATTGCAACAGCTACATCACTGGGAAGTTATCTTCCACTTGCTGGTGGCTCAATGACAGGCGCAGTGATTTCATCAGCAGGAACTGCAGCGGCACCAAGCGTTGGTGTTGGTCAAACGTCGTCAGGATTATTCAGTGGTGGTACAAATATTTTGGGTTTTTCAACTGCAGGCACAGAGCGTATGCAGGTTGGAGCCACTGGAAATGTTGGTATCGGTACGACAACACCAAGTAATGGTGGCACAGCGGCAAATAGTAACAGAACCTATGTGGGAATTTCAGCTGCAGCTGGCGCTGGAATACTTCAACTATCTTCTAATCAAGCTGACGCAGATGACATTTCGCAAGGAAATGTCGAATGGGTCGATAACGTAACTGCACAAGCAAATCGCCGGATAGGTTATCTGAATATCGTAAAAAGCGGCGCGACTGCTAATAACCGTGGAACCTACATGGCGTTTGCGACAAAAGATGATAATGGCACCGGTGCTACAGAAAGAATGAGAATAACCAATCAAGGTAATCTTTCAATAGGTACTATCACAAACACAGCACGCCTTGATGTTATTGGAACTACTAATGACTCTTCTGCATTAACGATGGCGGCTAGAAATTTCGGTGGAACAACGCTTTTTTCTGTTAGAAATGATGGCAACGTCGGAATTGGAACAACAGCACCGCGAGCTACACTTGACGTATCCGGAACCGTATTATTAAAACCCTCAACGGTTAATGCAACAGCGACAATAAATTTCTTAACAGGAAATTTACAACACACGACCAATAACTGCGGTGCTTTTGCTCTGCACAACATGAAAGACGGCGGATCATACACTTTCGCAGTTAAGGGTGCAGTATCCGCAACGTGTTCATTTACTGCATTTACCGATGCTGGGGTAACTGGATTAACAGTTCATATGCCACCTGACCATGCAGCAACAACAGCATCAAAACATACTCTGTATAGCTTCCTTGTTATGGGTACAGATGTTTACGTGACATGGTTGCCAGATTTATAATTATAAGGACATAATTAGCGCATGAAGGTCACACGACGTGGGTTTTTAACAAAAATAGCAAATTATTCAAAACTATCCTTGGCGATGAGCTTTGCTCCGATTGGATTCTGGATCACTTTATTTCGTGAAAATGCAGAAGCGCAAATGTTGAAACATGGCCTTTGGAAACGTCGAAGTGTTGTTGGTACGTTGTGGGCGTGGGGATGGAATTCCAGCGGGCAGCTGGGTCAAAATGATGTTAATAATTACTCTTCGCCTGTTTTAGTCGGCAATCAGCGTTTATGGGCCGAAGTTTCAACGGGCTACGAACACACTTTAGCAGTAAGAACCAACGGGACACTTTTTGCGTTTGGAACTAATGATTGGACACGACTTGGCGACAGCACAAATATAAACCGATCATCGCCAGTGCAGGTGGGTGCATTAACAAATTGGTCCAAAGTTTCAGCTGGCAGAAATCATTCTTTAGCAATTAAAACGAACGGCACATTGTGGGCATGGGGTCGAAATACGGAAGGTGAGTTGGGAATTCCATATGTTGAATTAACGAAAGACTCGCCCATACAAATTGGAGCTTTAACAAATTGGTCACAAGTTTCTGCTGGTGGTATTCATACAGCCGCTGTTAAAACTGATAATACCTTATGGAGCTGGGGCGATAATTATATTGGACAATTGGGTTTCGGACCACCGAACCTGCCGACATTATCAAATTCAAGTAATAATTGGACTGAATTTTCTGCAGGCAGTGCCTATGTCATAGCAAAAAAAACAACTGGAACGTTGTCGGGTTGGGGCGGAAATTACGATTCGCAGTACACAACGTTAGGCCTTGGTTCTAGTATTTTCACATCGTCGCCCGTGCAAATTGGTGCATTAACCAACTGGCAAACTTTTTCTGCAGGTGCGACTCATGTTCTAGCTGTAAAAACAGATGGTACACTTTGGGCTTGGGGGTCTAACGGTGCTGGACAAATCGGTGATGGCACAAGCATGTATTTATATAACGCTGTGAATTCCCCGATTCAAATTGGCAGTGGGACTAATTGGCAAAAAGTTTCCGCAGGTGATAATAGGTTCTGGGGTCATTCTTTAGCAATAAAAACAGATGGTACACTTTGGGCTTGGGGTAACAATGATAATGGTCAACTCGGATTACAGTTACCAAATATCCCTTTGCAAATAGGATCATTAACAACCTGGGCAAATATAAATACAAGTTTAACTCACTCTTTAGCAGTTAAAACAGATGGAACACTTTGGGCTTGGGGACAAAATACTTTTGAATGGAGCGGCTCTTTAGGTGATGGGACGAATATCAATCGATCATCACCAGTGCAAATTGGTGCTCTAACAAACTGGTCTATTGCATCAGCAGGTGCCGGGGCTACTTTGGCGATTAAAACCGATGGCACATTGTGGGCTTGGGGTCGAAATGATAGCGGTCAATTAGGTAATAGCACAACAACTTGGACATCTTCGCCAATTCAGATTGGTAGTAATACAACGTGGACAAAAGTGGCTTCATCTGGTGGTACTAACTCGGGTGGCTTTTCTACGGCTGTAAGATCAAATGGATCGCTGTGGCTATGGGGAGAAAATAACCGCGGTCAGTTAGGTGATAGCACGATAATTAGCCGATCATCGCCAGTACAACTTGGTGCACTAACAAATTGGAGTTCAACAGCTGTCGGTCGGCAACATGTGATAGCACTTAAAACAGATGGAACATTGTGGGCTTGGGGTAATAATGAAAATGGTCAACTGGCTGATGGCACAATAGTCGATCGATCGTCTCCGGTTCAAATAGGGTCAGCAACAAATTGGTCAAAAATTTCCACAGGCAGATACAATGCGGCCGCTATCAAAACGGATGGGACATTGTGGGTTTGGGGTAATAATGATCAGGGCCAACTTGGTAACGGCACGACATTAAGCACTTCATCACCAATACAAATAGGATTAAGTACGAATTGGTCTTTTATAAAATGTGGTCAAGAAAGCCCACACACAGTTGCTATTAAAACAGATGGTACAATTTGGTCTTGGGGTAACGGTCAAAATGGAAGATTAGGCCAAGGTAATAATAATTTTTACAGTTCACCAGTGCAAGTGGGCACATTAACAAACTGGTCTAATGTGACTGTTGGTGATGGAACTTCGATGGCTATCAAAACGGATGGAACGATTTGGTCTTGGGGTGAAAACTCAAACGGAAAATTAGGGCTTGGTAGTTTATACAATTTTACAATACCCAATCAAGTCGGAGCATTAACAAACTGGTTAAAAATATGTGCGGGCAAAATTTCCTCTTTTGCGGTAAAAACGGATGGTACTTTATGGGCCTGGGGAGACAATACCGAAGGCCGGCTTGGTGATAACACAATAGTAAACAAGTTATCACCAATACAAATCGGAGCCTTAACTAATTGGGCTGACGTTTCACATCTGACGGAGCATACACTCGCAGTAAAAACAGATGGAACACTTTGGGCTTGGGGTGCCGATTATTTTGGAAAACTTGGTCTTAATGTATCGTTTGTATCACGCAGTTCACCCGTGCAAGTGGGCGCATTAACAAATTGGTCAAAAGCAGTTGCAAGCAGTGGACACTCATTGGCGTTAAAAACGGATGGAACAATTTGGTCTTGGGGTTACAACGATAAAGGTCAGCTTGGTCAGGGCAATAACGTTTCGTTGTCGTCGCCAACTCAAGTTGGAACTGACACAAACTGGGCAAAAATTGATGCCAATGAATCCTCATCTTATGCCATGAAAACGGATGGAACAATTTGGGCTTGGGGTGAAAATGGTATAGGGCAGTTAGGTTTTGCTCCTGCGAATTCGCCCGTGCAAGTTGGTGCTTTGACAAATTGGTTAAAAGTTTCAGCAGCAGAATATTTTACTGCTGCCATTAAAACTGACGGAACATTATGGACCTGGGGTGCTAATAATAATGGCCAATTAGGCGATGGAACAACAATCAATAAATCATCACCCGTGCAAATTGGTGCGTTAACAACATGGTCAGATATTTCTGTTAAAAATGAACACACATTAGCTTTGAAAACTGATGGCACATTGTGGGTGTGGGGTAATAATACAACCGGGCAATCGGGTAGTGGAAATACAACTAATTATTCATCCCCTGTGCAAGTGGGCGCGCTAACAACTTGGTCAAAAATTGCAGCAGGCTACAATCATTCGGTGGCTTTAAAAACAGATGGCACTGTTTGGGCTTGGGGTGTAAATGCGACAGGAGAGTTAGGTGATGGCACAAATACAAACAGATCATCACCTGTGCAAATAGGCGTATTTAAAAATTGGGTTAAAATATCTGCAGGCAACCAAACTATGGCGATTAAATAATATGAAAAACAACCTAGGTCTTCATCCACTAAATTACCATGAATAAATTTTTTTCTAATAAAACTGATTTTTTAAATCTGCCGCTATTAGATCAGCAATTGATGTCAGGGCTTCGCGGAGATTTCGAAACCGGACAGCGTGTGACGGACCAACTGAAAAAATTATCGCCCGCGTGCAACCGCGCTGGTTTTAACCGCGCGTGGTATGAAATGCGAAATGGAAATTTACTAGAGGGCTTAAAACTTCTAGATTGTGGTCGTTGGGAAAAAGTTTTTGGTGATCCGCCGCTGCAGACAACAAAACCTATTTACCGAAATGAAGATCTTCAAGGAAAATTTTTATTAATGTGTGCTGAAGGTGGCTTAGGTGATGAAATCATCAACGCCAGATTTGCCACAGATTTCGCAAAAAAAGGTGCAAAGGTTATTTTAACCTGTGATACGGGTTTAGCCAGTTCTTTTTCGCGTATTGAAGGTGTGGCTTCTGTGATTGGCAATCGAAGAACTCCAGAAATTTATCATGACTTTTGGGTACCTGCCATGAGTGCTGCGCGGATTTTAGAATATCAATTTAAAGATTTAACGGGTGATCCGTATTTAACGGTGTGTCCAGAACATAAAAAAAAATGGGCCGAATACTTCAGTTCATACCCAAAAAATGAAAAAAAAATTGGGTTGCGCTTTTATGGCAATCCGAAATTTGAGCACGAACAATTTCGTCGGTTTCCGCCTGAAGATTTAATCGCAGTTGTTGAAAACAGCATAAAAATCAGTTCCGAAAAAAAAAGATCGTGGATCAATCTGCAAAAAGAAGAAACCGAACTGCCGATTGAAACCTGGGAAGACACTTTAGCCATATTAGACCAAATGGATTTAGTAATTACTTCGTGCACTAGCGTGGCCCACGCCAGTGCAGCACTTGGTAAAAAAACATGGGTGATTGTTCCAATACTTCCCTATTACATTTGGGCTTTACCGACTAGCACTTCGCCTTGGTATAAAAATGTAAAACTTTTTCGCCAGGCAAAGTTTCAGGACTGGTCCAATGTATTTACAGAAATTCGTGCCGAATTAGAAAATTTTTAGTAATTTTTTATTTTTTAAGTTACGATATTACTAGTTCATCAAAAAATAAATGAGGTATTTAATGAAAAAAATAGTTTTAGCTTTTATGTCTTTTATTTTTGTAGGTTTCACAGCATGGGCTGAAAAATCAGAGGTCAAAATTTTTGTGACCCTTACACCAGCTGGTGATTTCATTGCAAAAACTTCGGATGTAAAAGGCACCGCGATTCTTAATTCCGCCGACGGATCGTACACTGCAGAAAATGTGGTGATCGACGTTAAAAGTTTAAAAACCGGATTATCTTTAAGAGACGATCACATGCTGAATAAATATCTTGAAGTCAGTAAATTTCCACAGATTGTTTTAAAAAAAGCTAAAGGCGTTAACAACAAGGGTGTTGGAATTCTTGTTGTTAAAGGAAAAGAAGTTAAGGTTTCAGGGACTTATAAAGCCACCGAACAAACTATTGTTGCTGAATTCATGATGAGTTTGAAAGCTGCAGGCATTGAAGACGTTAGTTACAAAGGGGTCGGCGTTGAAGATGAAATAAAAATCATCGCTGAAATTCCAGCGCAAAAATTAGCGGCAAAGGCTGCCGTTAAAAAGTGAGCTGGTTAAAAAAAATCCTTTTAAGTACAAGTCTGGTATTTTTATTACCAGCTTGCGGCAGAATCAATAATTCCAGCTCGACCGATAGAAATTTATACGGAGTTGTTACAGATTCTGGCTCTGCCGAGTTTTTAGCTGTGAAAACGATGCTGCGAAATAGTTGCATCAGCTGTCATGCTGAATGGAATTCGTACAGCAACACTGATTTTTTAAGTTCGGGCCTGGTGGTAGCGGCTAATGCCACCGGATCTAAATTATATTACCGCAATCAGAAAGCGACCAGCGGATCTGGGCCCACGAATATGCCAAATGGTGGTCAAGTGGCTTTGACTGAAGCCGAACTGATGGTTATGACCAGTTGGATCAATTCACTTTAGAATATTTTTATAAGTCCCAATGAATACGCTAAGGTTTCACTGCCACCCACTGTGCCAATGGTTTGTAGAAGTCTTGTATTATCGAAAATTTCAAAATCTATGTTTAATAAAGCGCTGTAATTAAAGCCCGAACCCACATCTTTGATGGTGTTGGTGTGCAACCCCAATTGTGGACCCAAAGTAAAAGTTTTTGAAATCCGGTAATTTATTTTTATATCCGAAGAAATAGTGCGTAAG
The DNA here is from genome assembly GCA_043780105.1 of Pseudobdellovibrionaceae bacterium. Classification (GTDB taxonomy): domain Bacteria; phylum Bdellovibrionota; class Bdellovibrionia; order Bdellovibrionales; family Bdellovibrionaceae; genus JAYWDA01. Next base: position 14,547 of record JAYWDA010000012.1, read on the forward strand.
CTTTTCCGGGGACCTACAAAAGATTGCAGTTTATGAAAATCAACTTCACCGAAGTGATAACCGGCTTCGATGGCATAACGCCATCGTTTTGAAAATAAATTTTCATAACCCGCACTGAACGAGACCGTTGTAAAAGTTCCTAAAAAATCTTTGCTGATTTTTCCTGTGGTGACTGGATCAGTGTAAGTAATTGGTAGTTTTTCTTGCCATGAATTTGAAGATAAACTTCCGGTGAAATCCGCCAAAGTTTGTAGCGAAAAAATAAATGAAACTAGAAAGCTAAAAGCCAATCTTAATTTCACACCTGATGTTACCATGATATATGCACCTGGGCTAAGCCACTCCAGGTGTCTCCGCTGGTATTCGCGGGGATGACTGTGCGGTCATTTAAGACTTCAATTCTGAATTCGGTTTTATACCACGGGTACATCAATAGACCCAGACCCAAGCGGTTTCTGGTTGTTCCATCTGAAGTTAAAGTGTCTTTGTAAGTTTGGTACGTTGATAAAAAATTATAACCGCGTTCGATGTTAATCAAGGTTTGAATATAAGTATAAAAACCGGTTTGTGCACTTTGCGTGTTACTTTGTAGCGGCGTATCCGTACGGGTCCCAATTTCTGCCAGCACTGATTTACCTTTGGCAAAGCTTATTTTAGAATGAAGGGCCGTACGTTCCCATTTAACAAAATCATTTTGACTGCGTAAGATCGAAGTTCCTAATCCAACAGCTTCGGTTATAAAATATTCGGCCATCAAAGAAAAACCCGCCTGTCTTAATTCTCTTTCTTGATTTAAATTTCCTACAAAAAGATGCGACACCAGATCGTATTTCTTTTGATCGTAATGCAGCAGCACGCCATGGGTTTGATCATTTTGCCCAAGGCCAAAACCAGAATACCCACGGTTAAACGCCGTGTGATCGGGGTGCCTTAGACCAAAAGCTTTATCCATTAAGCCAAAGTACGTCCAAAAATTTTTAACGGCTTGCCAGCGAAAATAAATTTCTTTTGATATCCAGTTGGCCGGTTTTTCTGTACTGCTAGACGTGGCAAATCGCCGCGGGGTTGGAATGTAGCCGTAACTGGCTACAAAGACCGCATTATTTTTTTTATCTAAAGCAATGGCTACGTTGGCATCGGCTTCCATTTGAATAAATCGATCAACAGAATCTTTTGCACCTAAATTACTTTTTAAAAATAAACCGCGATATTTAAAACCGGGCCGAAGCCAGTAGGGTAATTCGTAACTTCCAAAAAAACCAGCGCGGTTACCAAGTTCATCGTCCGTGGTTTTTTTGTTAACAAATGTTCTGGCGGTAATTTCAGTGGCAAATAAAGATCTTCCGTAATCTGTCAGTGCGCCGCCACCCATACCGTTGTAATGACAATTCAAACACGAATTATAACCGTAAGAAATAAAATCAGGATAAGAATACGCCTTGATCGTGATGAAAAAAATGAAGATAAAAAATTTCACTGTGGTAAGTTTTGCAGTTTATGATCTTATTTGCAATAGACAGAATCAATTTCGCTAACAAAGGTCGATTCAATTGAGTGACCAATTTTAAATTTTGCAGGATCTGATTTAATCCAGTCCACACCATCCGTGCTTTTATAGACTGTTTGTGCGCTGTAATCACCGTTACCGCCGCTGACAAAAATATAAGTTCCTGTTTTTTTATTGTAAGCTGCCGCAGGAGCGAAATACCAGCCCGCATTTTGACCATTTATTTTTATAAAAGTGTTGGTCCAGTTTAATCCGTCTGCGCTTTTGTAAACACGGGCGTTATCAACCGCGTTGGTCCACGCCAGAAAATGCGTTCCGTTAAACACAACTGACGACCAATCGTTTCCAATCTGCACCGATGACCAAGTTTTTCCACCATCCGCAGATCTGGTGATGTAACCCGTACTGAGCTGTCCGTTGACGTAAGTTTTTCCGACGGTCACAATAACTCCGTTGCCTTCAGCAAATGACCGCAGTTGCGATTTTGTTGGCAGTACGTCTTGTAAAAGTGTCCACGTGCTGCCTTTGTCATAACTGGCTGCCATGTGGGCGCCGCGGCCGGCAATAAAAATACTATCCTTCACTTTATAAACCGCGCCGTAACTGATGCCACTTGCGACACTGTCGATATTTGTTAATTTGTTCCAGGCGCTACCAAAAGTTGATGATGTCGACCAGTCGGGCCCTGCGTGAAAAACTTGATCTTTAAAAGCGGCAACTCCGCCACCCCAAGAACCGCTGCGCACAGTTTCCCAGTTAAGACCATCTTTAGATCTTTTCAGGCTGCCGTTGTAACCCCAACCGTAGTTGATGTACGTGTATCCGTCAGCGTCGCTAATTCCATAAAATGTGCGGGGTGAGTGTCCTTGTACGATTTCTCCACGGGCACTATCATCAGCCGAGCGGTCGTTAAACCAAGTTTCTCCGTCGTCACATGACATGGCAGTCCTTTCGTTCTGACCAGCAGCAAAAATAACAGTTTTCATAATTCCACTGGGAACTAAAACCGGATTCGCGACCGGAAGATTAACGCCAAGATTGGAATCTGCACCAGAGCCATCTAGACTTGCAGATATGAATTTTGATTGTAATTTTGTCGAGCAATTTTGAAAAGGCAAGATGACAATGAGTAGAACGATATTCAATAAAAAGAAGCGACTTGTTTTCATAAAATTCCCCAGTCCGACATCTAAATAATATCGGATTTTCTTTCGTTTTATTGATTTATATTTTCAATATTAAAAAAATACTAACAAAATGTCTTTATCTGATTCGGTCAGTGTATAAAGATTAGTGCTTTTAATAGCACCGTCTAAAAAGTAGTCAGTTCAAACCAAATTTATTAATATCTCATCTTCAGATTATCGTGTGGAATCATTTATATTTGAGTGTAAAACGCCGATACTAAAGTGAATGAAACCACAAGATAAAGATATATTTTTAATGCCTACTAAAAATAAAACGCGAATTATTGCTTCGATCATTTATTTAACTTCGACCCAGATTTTATTTAATAACTGCTCAGCGATAAAACAATCTTATTCGACCCAGGAATACACGGCTTCGTCATCTGATTCATTGGCTTTAAAATTACAAGGGCCCGGTGCGGCTTCACTTCGCCGGATGTCTAATATTGAATACATCAATTCGCTGAAACATGCGGTCGAAATTCAATTTAAACGTAGGTCCAGTGCAAATAATTTTGCGACAGAAATTTTTCAATATAGGGGTGGTGATTCCATTCTTCAGACTGTCCCCTCTGACACTCGGGACACGAATGTTTCGACGAATCAAGTGGCAGCAAATTTAACAGCTTCGAAGTTTGATGCATATTTAAAGGTCTCAAGAACAGTTGGAAAAATAATTGCTGATGATTTAAATTTTCTAAAAGCCTTTGCTGGTTCATGTGTTTCTGACAAAACAGATATTTCTAATCAAGTTTGCGTTGATCAGTTCATCAACGAATTTGGTCTGATAGTATTTCGCGCGCCAGTCAACCCAACCGAGCTGGCAGAGATAAAAAAAGGTGCAACAGACTGGAACAGTTTAATTTCAAGATTGTTGGTGCATCCACGATTTTTAGTGCCTTACTTCAGAGCTGGAACCAAAGTTGGTGGCAGTGATATTTACGAATTGTCGAATTATGAAATTGAAGCTAAGCTGACTTCTGTTTTTTGGAAAAGCTTACCTGATTTAGTTGGTTTGCAAGCTGCCGAAAAAGGTTTGTTAAAAACCGAAGCGGGATTAAGATCTGAAATTCAGCGTATACTGGATTCACCCAAAGCCGAAGCCATGATGTGGGAGTTTTACAAACAGTGGCTGGGTGAAAGTCGCATTCCTGGTGACATGCGCCTGGGTCAAGAGTTTAATTTAATCACTGGATTTAATTTTGATAACGACACCAATAAAAACGGTCCTTATTTGCAGGGTATCCGAGACGACGCCAATGAATTTTTAAGTTATTTAACATGGAAGCAAAAAGCAAAATTAGAAACATTATTTACCAGTCCATTGTTGTTTCCAAGACAAACCGATGTCGCTTTGGTTTACGGTGTCACTGCCAGAACCAGCATTACCGACCCACCTATTACGGATCAAACGGGTAACTACAAAGGAATTTTAAGTCGTCCATTTATTACCGTACAAAAACCAGGATCCTACGGAAGTATAAATCCGATTCAGCGTGGTTACCTACTAGCTCTGAATGTGATGGGCATCAAATTAGGTAAGCCAGTTAATTTCGGCGAACAAAATGCAGTTATTGTTCCACCCGAAGCAAGTACTTCTCATGAGACCAGATTAAAAACCAATACGGCCGCATGTATATCCTGTCATTCAGTTATCAATCCGGCCGGTTTTGCCTTAGCCAATTACAACGCTGTTGGTAAGTACATGACAATCGAGAAAAGATACAAACAAGCAACTCTTGTGGCATCAAATCCAGTCGATGCAAAATCAAATTTAACTTTAGGCGGAAAGTATTATCAGATCGATGGCTTAGGAAGTTTTGTTGACGCAATGATTGATAGCGGGCAATTAGTAACTGGTTTTTCAAACTATTATTTTGAATTTACCCAAGGCCGTTCTGCTTCGCCAGACGATCAATCTTGGATCAATCGTTTTAAATCAAGTCTTCGCAATAAAAGTTTATATGACGCTTTAACAGATTATGGCATGGACAAAGATTTCGCGCGAGTTCGCGCTAAGTAAGGAATAGGAATATGAAGAAAAATAATTTACCGAAAAATGTTATAATCAATCCAAATTCCAGACGTATGTTTTTAAAATCAGTTGGTGGATTGTCGCTAGCGCTTCCGTTTTTGCCATCACTGGCATCGTTAGTTCTTTCTGAAAAATCGATGGCTGCGCAGATTAACCCAATTCGCTTTGTTAGCGTGCGCACAAACTTAGGTGGCCTAAAACATTCCAGTTGGGTCGGACCTAATTTGCCAACACAAAGTTTTGAACTGTATCCCGGTCAATTTGGCCGCAAAGATTTGATCGCTAATTTGGCGGGGCCCTCAGGGTTGTCACCGGTTTTTGATAATTCGTTTGCAAGCTTATATCCGTATATGAACTTTATTTTAGGTGCGGATTTACCTAGTGTCTACGGTCATAATGTCAATGCGGGCTCTGGTGCTATTGCCAATAAAATCAGAAATTTTACCTCGGAAGGTCAAGGCACTTTGTTCGGTGAAGTCCCAAGCGTCGATCAAGTGATGGCTTTTTATAGTAAAAACGGAGTATACGGTTCGAATATTTCTGGGCGCACACGTTACATTAATATAGGCTCTTCTGAATCTTACGGCCGCGATGATTACGATTTGCAATCTTTGCCAGTTGTTCAGCGGGAAAATGTTTACGGTGCTGCAGGAGTTTTTAGTACTTTGTTCGGATCAGTTGCACCAGCCGATATGCAAAGTGCAACTCCAAGTGCAAATCCACTTTTGAATTTAGTGAATGAATTTTGGGCTTCGGGTAAATCTTTGATTCGAAGCTTGTCGACCGAAGATCGCAGATCACTGGATCAATTGTTTCAATTGGCCCAGCAGGCTTCAGAAGATTATGCGCAGCCGGGTCCATCGTGTTCGGGTTATGTTAAACCAGCCGATAATAGTTATTCAATGTCCGATTACGCTGACGTCATCGCGATGGCTTTTAAATGTGATTTAACTCGAATTGTAAATATTGACTTACATGAGTCTATTAATGGTTACAATTGGCATGACTGCAGTCATACCGAATACAAAGACCCTAATTTTGCAACTCGGCAGAATGAAATGATCCAGATATTTAATAATATTGCCAATAAGTTTTTTTTACGTTTGGGTACAAATTTGAACGTGGCTGATCCGATGAATCCGTCACAAACCCTTTTGACTAATTCCTTGATCAAGTGGACTCATGAAAACAAAGTGGCCCATGAAACTTTTTCTTTACCGGTGATGTTGATGGGTGCTGCAGGTGGCAGAATCAATACTGGAATGGTTGCTGATTTACGTAACACAGCAATGCCATCGTTTGGAACAGATTACAGCGGCGATGGCATGTATCAAGGTGATTTATTGAATAGATTGTGGCCCACATTATTTTACGGAATGGATGTTCCAAAATCAGCCTACGAATATCAGCGTGGTGGTGGACCTGTTTCACTTTCATTAGATAAAGGTTACGGTCATTTGATTCAGGAAAAAGCAGCTTGGTTTTACAGCCTTAATCACACAGTCAATACATACAACATATCAAAAATCGGTGAGCCTTGGGAATTTTTGCGAAAAAGTTCTGTGAACTGGGGTTAATATTCTAGAGTCCAAAATTTGGTCTGTCTTAGAATAGAACAGTTAGTGAAAAAACCCCGCTTTTCGTCGAGCTTATACAAAAATTAATTAAGCTTTAGTCAAAAAAATCCGATAAATCACTATGCTTCGGTACGTAAAAACTATATTGATTACCTATTTAGGATTACTAGCGTTTTCAGTATCAGCACACGCTGTACCATCAAGCCTTTCCTTCCAATCTAAAATATACAAACCCGATGGCACACCACTTGAGGCCGCCAGCGTTAATTTTCGATTCACCACCATGGATCCTACGGGAACTTGTATTTTGTATGTCGAAGATTTTATTGGTGCTAGTATGACAGGGTCAACTGGGTTAGCAATTTTAAATTTGGGTACGGGAACAAAAGTTTATCCAACGGGTGCTTTCACATTTACCAGTGTGTTTAATAATTTAAGTCCGATGTTTAACTGCCAAGGTGGCGGGACCTATTCGCCGAATGTTGCGGGCATTGACAGTCGAAAAATCATTGCGCAGTTTTATGATGGCTCGGCAGCGGGTTGGCAAACGTTACCAGCCATTGATGTGAATTCGGTGCCGTTTGCAAATTACGCTGGAGATTCTGCAAAGTTAGCTGGGTTTCCGGCAAGTGATTTTTTACGATTTACGGGTTTGCCAGTTTGTACGGGAAGTGATGTACTGACGGCGGTGAATTCAGGTTCAGGGACAAATTTAGTTTGTGTTCCAGGTACAGCAGCATCTGTGGACGCAACGACAACCTCAAAAGGTGTGGTGCAAATTGGTTCAGGACTAAATATTGCCGCGGGCATTATTAGCTTAGGCAATTTTGATGCGGCAAAAATCACATCAGGAATTATAGCTCCTGCAAGACTTGGAACTGGAATACCGGGTGCAGGTAATTTTCTTCGTGGCGACGGTGTTTGGTCTAATGTGCCCGCAGGAACGGTATCCAGTGTTACCTCTACAAATGGGTACATCAGCATAGCTACGACAACAACAACTCCGGCATTAACTTTAAATGTTGGAGTTTTAGCTGGAACCGTGGCTGCCGGAAATGATTCACGCTTTACCGATGGCCGCGCACCCATCGGCGCAGCTGGCGGAGATTTAACCGGAACGTATCCGAATCCAACTCTGAACACTTCGGGTGTGGTCGCTAACAGTTACGGAAGTGCTTCGGGTGTTGCCACATTTACAGTTGATAATAAAGGACGCTTAACGACAGCGGGAACATCACCCATCGCAATTGCTGAAACTCAAGTTACAAATTTAACGTCAGACCTTGCTTCAAAAATTACGAACGTAGGATCTGGTTTAGGTAACGTGGTGTTAACCTTACAATCTGGAAACACGGCAGGTTTACCTGCGGCAGGAACAGATGGCCGCGTTTATTTTGATACGCAAGCAAAAGTTATTTACCGTGATAACGGTACAAGTTGGATTCCGATAGCAAGCAATGCAGGTTCTGGCGGTGACATCACTGACGTTATTGCAGGAACTGGTTTATCAGGTGGTGCTGCTTCAGGTGCGGCCACTTTAAATTTAGCAAATACAACAGTCGCGCCGAACAGTTACGGATCAGCATCTGCCGTTTCAGCGTTTAGCGTCGATGCACAAGGGCGCTTAACAACGGCTGCAACAACTCCGATTGCAATTGCAGAATCTCAAGTTACTAACTTGGTTACTGATCTTTCCAACAAGCAGCCGTTAAATGCACAACTAACAAATATTTCTAGTTACGCACCAACTGCAGATAATTTTATTGTGGGTAATGGAACAAATTTTGTTTTAAAAACTCCGGCGCAGGCGCGGGTAAGTATTGGTTTAGATGTAGCGGGTGGAGATTTAACAGGAAATTACCCGAATCCAACTTTAGCTAATATTGTCATTTCAGCGACGAACACAAAAATCACGTACGATGCCAAAGGTCGCGTGACATCGGGCACTTCGCTTGTTGCTAACGATATTCCAAATTTAGATGCTTCGAAAATTACTTCCGGAATTTTACCAATTGCAAACGGCGGTACTGGTGCTACGACGGTCGCAAATAATTTAGTTTTTGCAGGTCCCTCTACTGGTGGTCCATTAGCACCAAGTTTTAGAACTTTAGCTGCCAGTGATATTCCTAGTTTAAGTGCAACCTATCTGCCGCTAACTGGAGGCACTGTTACTGGCAATGTCAATTTTGAAACGCAAATCGCTTTAAAAGATTCAACATCAAATTATGTGACGATCAAGTCTCCAGCAACGGTGACTCCATACACTTTGTCACTTCCGGTGAATGCAGGAACGACCGGTCAGTTTTTAGCAACAGATGGCAGTGGAGTACTAAGTTGGTCAGCTTCATTGCCACAAAACAGTTCTGTCATTTATCAAGCACGAGTTGCAACAACTCAAAATATCAGTTTCTCTGGGCCACAAACGATTGACGGTGTTTCCGTTATAGTCGGTGACCGCGTCTTGGTAAAAAATCAGTCAAGTGCTACGCAGAACGGAATTTACGTTGTCAATGCGGGCGGTTTTACGCGGGCTTCTGAATTTGATACTTGGATTGAAACAATCGGATACAAAGTTCAAGTTACTGAGGGTACTAGCTATGCAGGATTTTTATTTTCTACTAGCACAGTTGTTGGTGGAACAATTGGATCTCAAAATATTAAGTGGAATACTCAGGGAAATAATAATGGCGCCAGTCGTTTAACGGCTTACGGTGTTGATACTTTAAACTCTAATAGCTCTGGCTCAGACAATGCGGCGTTTGGCCAATCTGCATTGGCAGTGAATACAATAGGTTTTCAAAATACCGCCGTTGGAACTCAATCGATGGCTTACAACACAACCGGTTCGTCTAATACCGGTATCGGTGCTTCAGCGCTTTTAACGAACTCAACAGGATCTAACAATACGGCGGTAGGCACTGGGGCACTATTCGTGAACACAACGGGAAACGAAAATACGGGTTTAGGTGTTTCAGCATTAGGCAATAACTCGACGGGATTTTGGAATGTGGCCGTTGGTTCAAGCGCAATGTCTACAAATACAACTGGTTTGGGAAACGTCGCAATTGGCCGACAAACTTTACGACAAAACACAACCGGCGGTTACAATGCTGCAATTGGATTTCAATCCAACTACGAAAATATTACGGGTGCTGAAAATACCAGTATTGGTTACAACTCATTGTACAATAATAAAGCGCAAGATAGAAATACAGCAATTGGTAGTGATTCTATGTTTTATGCAAATGATTCACTAACTGCTGGTACCGGCATGAATACGGCCGTTGGATACTCTGCCCTTCGTGGAAGCGCGACAGCTGCAAATAACACAGGATCTGCGAATACAGCTATTGGTGCCTATGCCTTGCAAGTTGTCACCTCGGGATCGAATAACGTAGCGATCGGAAATCTGGCGGGTGCCTCGATAACATCTGGTTCGAATAACGTGATCATTGGAGCTAATACGGGAGCAACGTTTGCAACCACTTCAAATAATATTTCAATTAGTGATGGTTCCGGTACGGAACGTATTCGTGTTTTATCTTCAGGAAATGTCGGTATTGGATTAGCAAATCCAGGATACAAACTAGATGTTGCGGGCGATGTGAATATCACCGGAAATTTTCGTGTGAATGGCACCGCGATCGGCGGCGGCAGCGGAACAGTTACAAATGTGACATCTACGAACGCTGATATTGGTGTTGCAACAGGAACAACAACTCCTGTTTTAACTTTAAATTCTGGAACAGCTGCGAATCAAATTGTTAAATTAAATGCGACAGCGCAGTTGCCAGCGGTTGATGGATCATTATTAACAGGTTTTACTGCAGCACAAATTCCAAATTTGGATACAGCAAAAATCACATCTGGAATATTGCCAGTTCTTCGCGGCGGTACCGGAAATTCTAGTTTTGCAATCAACAGCGTGATCGCATCAAACGGAGCTGGCAATCAAATCGCAGTTCCAGGAACAACGTCGAACACGATGTTGCAGTATTCTGTGACCGGGCCCGTTTGGTCTTCAGCAACTTTTCCATCAACGACGACTGCGAACCAATTATTATTTTCTTCAGCAACTAATATTGTTGGTGGATTATCTTCGACGAATGATTCCGTGCTAACAACAAACGGAACGGGTGTTCCATCATTTGTCAGTTCACTGCCAGCAACGATCGGTGGTACGGGCCAAACAACTTACGTACTTGGTGATTTACTTTATGCTTCATCGGTATCTGCCTTATCAAGATTGCCAGCTTCGACAACAGGATTAGTTTTAACAAGTAACGGTGTAGGAACTGCGCCAACATGGCAAGCAAGCGCTTCAAGTTTACCAGCGGCTAGTGGAACTGCAGCGGCACCAGGTTATGCGTTCAGTGGTGATACGAATACAGGAATGTTCGGTGCAGCAGCTGATCAAATTGGTTTTGCTACGAACGGTGTAGAGCGTGTTCGTGTGGATGCCAGCGGAAACGTCGGTATTGGAACGACGATGCCGAGTGCAAAACTAACTGTTGCGGGCACAGCGAACTCGCTTCCAAATATTGTATCTTCTGGGGCGAACGTTGATTTAAGTTTATCCAATGTCCATCTTTTACAATCAGTGGGGGGGTCTGTTATCGCACTTTCAAATATTGCAAACGGGGCAAGTTATACGCTTGTTATAAGCGACACGGCCCAACAAGTTTATACTTTTACCGGATGCACAAACAGCTACTTCAGCCCTACAAATGGCCAGACTTTTCAGCAAAGCACCTATTCGATTTTAGCGATTGTAGTTGGGGGCAGCACAAATTGCTATATCAATTGGGTCACGGGGTTTAATTAGATGTGCTACTTAAAACTTTTGTTCGCAGCACTGGCGGTTACTTTTTGTAGCCTTACTACGAAGGCGCAAACCCCCTTTTCTAAGCCTTTCGGATTTGGCGGCGCTTCGATGAAAACTCCTGTGTGCGCAAATGGATCAATCGAGGCCATGGTACCATATTTAAATCGGCTGATGATTGTCGGCGGAACTTTCACGCAAATCGGTCCATGCTCTGGCAGTGGGGTGCCGTTAAACTTAAGCACGGGAAATAAAGTCAGCAGTTTTGATTGGTCCATCATGGGTGTGGTCGGCACAGTTAATGTGGCTATTTCAGACGGCGCGAATGGCTGGTACATCGGGGGAAGCTTTACGGCTATAGGCACTAATAGCATTTTATATCTGGCGAAAATTTCTTCAACGGGTGCAGTTGATACATCTTTCAATGCAAATCTTGATGGCAGTGTCGCTGCGCTTTATTTAGACGGCACAACCTTGTATGTCGCTGGCAGTTTTAACTATTTAGGCTCGGTGTTACGACCACAGTTAGCGGCCGTGAATGCAGCCACTGGGGCCGTGATCAACAGCTTTAATGGTGGCATCGGGACAAGTGTCAATGCTTTGACTAAATATGGAAGTAGCCTTTTGATTGGTGGTAGTTTTACGACCGTCAATGCCGCAAATGCGAATAACAGAGGAGCTGTTTTTGATACGACTTCAGGAGCTTTGCAAACAAATTTCCCGTTTGTGAATGGATCCATAGGTGTTGCTATTCCGGATGGTGCAAATGGATGGTACATCGGCGGATCATTTTCCAAAGTGGGAAACGCTTTAAGAAATAACTTAGCCAGAATTTTGGCTGATGGATCGGTATCCAATTGGAACCCTAATATGAATAGCAGTGTCCGCGCTCTGGCGATCAGTGGAACGAATGTGTATGCGGGCGGATTTTTTACGACGGTGAATGGCGGAACCACTCGAAATCGTCTTGCAGCCTTGGATCTAACTACGGGTGCTGCGACGGCCTGGAACCCCAATATGAATAACTATGTCAGCGCTTTGGCAATCAGTGGTACGAATGTGTATGCGGGCGGAAACTTTACGACGGTGAACGGCGGAACCCTTCGAAACCGTTTAGCAGCTTTGGATCTAACCACGGGCACT
>JAYWDA010000013.1:0-9336 GCA_043780105.1 Pseudobdellovibrionaceae bacterium
GAAGTATGTTTTATGGGCGCCGAAGGATCGATCCAGGTCTAGTTAAAAACTCTCGCAAACGAAAATGGATTTTGGATCGAAACTTTCAATTAAATTATATCAGTTACCTGACTCTTGCAGTTTCGGGCACAAGTCTTATGGCTTTTGGAGCTGCTTATTATTTTTTAAATCAAAATTTTCAACTTTTCACAGCCTTAGCTTTTGATACTCATCCCGGCCTTGTTCAACATCTTGAGAGAGAGATCGTCTGGCTGAGAGGCTTTATGCTTATCGACCTCACTGTGGTGGTATTTTCCACTCTTTTTTTGACCTTTCGGATGACGCAAAAATTAATCAATCCTCTTCTGCGTATGGAAAAACATATGCGAAAACTAACTCAAGGTGAATGGGCCATTGGCGATTTAACAAACCAGGAAAATGATTTTAATGAACTTCTAGCGACTTATGATTATTTTTACCGCTCTTTAAAGATGATGACGTTAACTGAGATGGAGCTGCTTCAAAAATTGCATGTCGACCCGGCCAACCGCGAAGCCTATGCGGCTTGGAGGTCGTTACTTGAATCTAAATCAAAGCGTCTTGGAATCAGTTTAATGCCAGATAGAAAGTTCGAAGCGCCAGCAGCTAGCGCTGGGGACGACGTAAAGATTGCCGAAGTTTCGCGTCTACGTCGCGTTTCTTAATCGATTCCCGTTTATCGAATTCTTTCTTACCCTTCACCAAAGCAATTTCAACTTTGGCGATGCCTTTTTTAAAATAAATTTTAAGCGGTACGCAAGTCAGTCCACGTTCTTTGAGGGCGCCAAATATTTTTTCAAGCTCATTGCGGTGAAGAAGAAGTTTTCGCAGTCTTTCGGGAGCATGGTTGTTGTAGCTGCTAGCACTGTATTCACTGATATGAGCATTTTGCAAAAAGGCTTCATCACCACGGAAAGACACGTAACTGTCTTTCAGCATCAGGTTTTTATCGCGCAATGATTTTACTTCGCTGCCAGTCAAAACCAGGCCTGCTTCATAAGTTTCAATCACATGGTAATCAAACCTAACTTTTTTGTTTTCTTGAATTAACAATATGCTCATACAATTCCTTAAAAAGCTTCGGAGACAACTCTTCCGCCCTTGCGGTTTCTTTTAGTTCATGTTGCGCTAACCAGTCCAGAAAATCATTGTCTGCGACGCCATGATCGCGCAGGAATCCCCTTAAATTCGATTTCAGCAGCTTTCGCCGTTGTTTAAAGGCCTCTTTAACAAGTCTTAAGAAAAATTTGCGGTCAGCAATCGAAGTCTCTAAAGGCTTAAAATAGAGGACCCGGCTTGCAACTTTAGGTGGCGGTTGAAAATCTTTAGGACCCGCTTCTGAAACAATTTCTATTTTCCAAAAATTCTGAGCTATCACACTCAGCATCCCATAGTCATCTCGACGAGCCGGTGCTTGGATTCTTTGCGCGACTTCTTTTTGAAACATCAGCACCATAAAGGCCAAGGGGGCTTGATCTAATGATCTTTCAATCACGATCGACGAAGAAATTTGATATGGAAGATTGCTGACTAAAGCCGTTTCTGTGGATGAAATTGGTGACCAATCCAACTGCAAGGCATCTCCTTGAATTAAATCGCATCCGCGATTTTTCCAGTAAGCGGCAAAATTATAATCCATCTCGATCAATTGCAATGGCACTTTTAGGTCTATAAGTCCTTCTGTCAAAGCTCCAAGTCCTGGTCCAATTTCGATAATTTTTTTTGGATTTTGAGACTCCACTTTCTTCAGAATTTTTGAGATGACTAAATCGCTGACAAGAAAATTTTGGCCTAAAGATTTTTTAGCGGTATGCTGCAATTCTTCTAGCCGCTGCATGAGTCGCGCGCGAGCATTCACAAGCTGGCCTTTTTAATAAAATCAGATTCCAGCGCTTGTGGATGAGGCGGCAAATGCAAATCGGAAAACTCGCCGCGATTCAGCCTTAAAATTCCTGCGTAGCCAATCATTGCGGCATTATCTGTGCAGTAGCGGATCGGGGGGATGACGAGCGTCATTTTCTTTTTTAAAGCCCAAGCTTCGGCACGGGCGCGCAGTCTTGAATTCGCGCTGACGCCACCAGTGAGAATGACTTTTTTACTGTTCAAAGCAGCCGCTGCTTTTTCAAGTTTTGCAATCATCACGTCGACGACGGCTTCTTGAAAGGAGGCACAAAGATGGGGCAATTCTTTTTTGACTTCTTCAGGTGTGAGCGTCGCAATTAATCTTTGCGCCGAAGATTTAAGGCCTGAAAAACTCATGTCAAAAGTATCTTCATGAATCATGGCTCGAGGAAAATCATATTTTTTTGGATCACCCGTTTTTGCATTCTGATCAACTCGTGATCCGCCAGGAAAACCAAGTCCGACCATTTTTGCAAACTTATCAAAAGCTTCGCCGGCAGCATCGTCCTTGGTTTGACCTAAAACTTGGTATTCACCCAAACCTTTAATGTTATACAGACTGGTATGACCGCCACTGATGGCTAAGCCGACGTAAGGATAATTAAATTCTTGGGGAGGAGAATACTGCGCGTCCTTTAAAAAGGGCGCCAGCAAATGCCCTTCCAGATGATTGATGCCGATGTAAGGTAATTTTTTTGCTTGGGATAAGGTTTTTGCTGTGACTAAGCCTACAATCAATGCCCCCACTAAACCCGGACGATTGGTGACCGCAATGCCACCAATTTCTTTCCAAGTCATATTTGCTTTTTGAAAAGCTTCATCGATCAACGGCAATAAGGCCAAAGAATGATTTCGAGATGCAATTTCAGGAACAATTCCGCCGTAAGGTTCGTGGGCCAAATCTTGGCTGGCCGACACAAGACTGATCACCAGCCCGCTTTTTTCAACAATGGCCACCGAGGTGTCATCGCAACTTGTTTCAATAGCAAGAACTCGCTCCACAGGGGAGACGTTTTCGATCACTTTTTTAAACCTTTAAGTCGAATTTTAGCGCGCTTTGAATCTTCAGATTTTGGAAACCGAGCGATAACTTCTTCAAAAAAAGTTTTTGCTTCGTCTTTCAGGCCTAGCTCTTGAAAGCAGACGCCAATTTTGTAAGTCGCTTCTGCGACCTGTTTTCCTTTGGGAGAGTCTTCCCGATATTTTTCAAAGTTTAAAATAGCTTTTTTCCACTCTTTTTGAGCAAAGTGATCTTGTGCCGTTTCCAAATAATTTTTCTTGGAAGTGGCAGCTGCGGGCGTTCCCCGTGCATTAGCTTGAGCTTGATTTTGAGCTTCGATCACTGTCATTTGAGTGGCTAGGACACTAATTTGCTGCTCCATCTTTCCTAAAGATTCCTGCAATATATTCACTTTTCGATAAAGTTCAGCATTTTGATCGGCCAAAGATTTTTTTTCGCGATCAGTTTCCTGACCCTTGACAGACAATCGATTTTCTAGAACTTCTGTTCGCCCATTCAAAGCGCGCATCTGCTCTTCAAGCTCTGCAAAATGATTACTGCTATCGGCGGTATTTTTTTGCAAACTAACCACTTGCTGCTGAACCGCTTGGCGAGTTTCTGTATCTTTCATTTCCGAGCGAGTTTTCAAGCAACCAAAAGTGGTCATAGCAAATAGAATGACAACGACGTACTTCATAAAACCTCACCTGTTTTTTGACGAATGAGCCGCGCCGAATTTTCGGCTTTTTCGGCGGCTGAACGAGCTTTGATAAATTCTTCTTTTGCTTTAGACCAACTGTGATCACGGTAATCTTCTTGGCCTTGGCGGTAAGCCTGGTCAGCCTGACTCCAGTAGCCGGGCGAATGGCGCGGAGCTTGAACATTGCGAGCCGCATCCATCGCGGCTCGGGCCAAAGTGTATTCCTCAAGAGGTGCAGGCACTGTTTGACAGGAAGAAATCCCAAGCGTCAGTGCGAGACATGTAAAACATTTTTGCAATGCTCGCACTGTTTTCACAAAGACTCCTCTTTACTGAAGAGGAAGGAAATTCGCCCGGCGATTTTTAGAAAAGGCTTCTTCATTTTCAGAAGAGATTAAAGGCTTTTCTTTGCCGTAGCTAATAGTGTTCATTCGAGCCGCTGCAATTCCTAAGCTTGAAAGGTAAGCTTTCACTGAATTAGCGCGACGCTCACCCAAGGCTAAATTGTATTCAATAGAACCCCGAGAATCACAGTGACCCTCAATTTGAATTTTAACTCCGGCATTTTTCTTTAGCCAGTCAGCGTTGCCTTGCAAAGCTTTTTTGGCATTTCCAGAAACTGTCGCCTTGTCGTAATCAAAAAATACAGTTGATAGACCATCAATTTTTCCGCTGTCAGATCCTGCGGCATCAAAACTCATGGGTGTTGATTCAACACTAGGAGTCGTTTCTGTTTGAACCGACGGAGTGGCCTCAACCGCTGTGTCAGATTTTTGTTTTTTCGAACAACTGACAGCTAAAACCAACAATGGAACCAAGGCTACACGCAAAGCCAACTTTTGAATCATGAAAATCCTCCTTATTTGGACCTCCCAAATGTAGCGCATAGCAGCCCATTGTCAAACGCGTTTGATACTTGTGCCGCTTTAAGGCTACCACTTAGGTATGAAGATTCTATTGACACTCATTCTGCTTTTTTCTGTGGCATCTCGCGCGCAAGAAGTCCCTGCGGCTTGGTCCTTTGTGATTTTAAAAACTGCGCACTTTGATATTGTCGTTAATGCCAGGCAGCAAGACTTGGGACAGCTGTATGCTTTTAAGCTAGAGGAAGCTTACGAGTTTCTGAATCCCCTTTTTACTGACAAGCCCGAACGCACAGTTGTCATTATTAATGATAAAACAGATGTCACAAATGGCTACGCCACTGGCCTTCCTTATCCACATATTATGGCCTATCCGGTTTTAGCAGGCCCCTCTGAAAGCTTGAGTGAAAGTGGCGACTGGGCACTTGAGCTTTTATCTCACGAATTCACTCATATTTTAACTTTTCAACCGGCCACAGGATTTATGAAATACCTGCACGCGGTTTTCGGTACCATTGTTTCGCCGAATATACTTTTGCCACGCTGGTGGAAAGAGGGCGTTGCTGTTCAAATTGAATCTCAGGTTTCACGTGGCGGAAGACTGCGTTCGCATTATCAAGACGCCATGATTCGCAGTTTTTCAAAAAATAAAAATCTTCAAAGCTTCGGCCTGGCTGAAGTGAATGAAATTTTACCGACCTGGCCCGAAGGGCAAAGGCCATATTTATTTGGTTCACTTATGTGGAGTCAAATGGTTGCGGACAAAGGCGATGCCCTTGTTGACCAACTTCATCAAAGGCATGGCGGTCGTGTCCCCTATTTTATTGAAGGACCGGCAAAAGATCATTTAGGTCAAACTTACGTGGCAGAATATACGAAGATGCTGGCCGAAACCGATCTTCGCGCGCAGAAGCAAATTGCAAAACTTGAAGAAATGAAGATCTCGCCCTTACAGCTTCTTGATTTAAAATCCCAATATTTGAGTCACCCGGCCATCAGTCCTAATGGCCGCTATATGGCGGTGATTTCAGTCTCCGAAATTGATAAGCGAGAAATTAAATTACTTGAACGAAAACCTGGACAAACTTTTAATCAAAGCGAAGATTTTAAAAAAATTGAAAGTCAGACTGAAAATCAAATTCCTCCAGCGGTTAAAGATGGCCCTCCTAGCGGCAGTATCCAACGAGTCAGCTGGTTTCACCATTCGCCCAAATTAATTTTTGATAAGATCGACAATATCAATCGTCTTGAAAAATATTCTGATCTTCATCTTTTTGATTTGAATTCCCAGAAGTCAGAACAATTAACGACGGGCTTACGGGCCCGGGAACCCTCTGTCGCGCCCAACGATGTGGATATTATTTTTGTTAAACTTGAAGGCGGCAGAACTAGTTTAAGTCTTTTTAATATGTCGACCAAAAAAGAGCAGCTGTTGTGGGCGCCGGAGTTGCAAGCAAGAATTTCTGCTCCGACATTTTTAGATGATCAGCGGATTATTTTTGCTTTGCGGGAGCCCTTCGGTCATGAGGGTCTTTGGATTTATGATCGAACTTCGCAAAAAGTAGAAAAAGCTTTATCAGATTTTGAGAATGCGCGTTTTCCTGTAGTGACCCCCCAGGGCCTTGTGTTCACGGCTTCGAACAACGGCGTTCACAATCTTTTTTTGGCCAGTAAAGATTTACAAAAAGCGCGACCTATCAGTCATCTTTTAACGGCGGCTTTTTCTTCGGCATGGGATCCCGTGACAGAAGATTTCTATTTGATGACTTTGACTGAAAAAGGCCCTCAAGTTGGCCGACTTGCGGCGGCTGATTGGAAGTCGCAAGAAGATCCTTTGCCGGTGATCGAAGGGCTTTTTGCAGATCGCTATCCAGTCACCGAAAGAGCTTTAGCTTTTGAAAAAACTCCGTTTAAAAATATCGTTGAAACACAAGAAGAGTATCATGCAGGTTCCTACTTGTGGCCGCGTTATTGGATGCCTTATTTGTACACTTCAACAATTGATAATTCTTTGGCCTTGCAAGCTTCTATCGGTGGATTTGATCCCTTAAAAAAACATATTTATAGTCTGACTGGGATTTATGAAACGGGCGTGCGGCGCGGGTCGGTATTAGGCAGCTATCAAAATAATCAGTTCGACTGGCCGATTCTTTTGCAAAGCTCGCAAGTAACAAGTTACCTGTACACACAAGATTATTTACTGACTAACACCACAAGCAGTGTTTCAGTTTGGCCTGAGCTTTGGAGCTTAAGCCGTAATTTGTTATGGGAAGTGGGCGGCCGCTATTTACGGAGTGAATTCTTAACTCGGACGCCGACTCGGAATGGCGCCTTCACGCGATTTGTTTATTCAGACTTTACAATGTCGGGCACCCAAATCTCGCCTGAGAGTGGGCAAAGCGCTTACTTGGGAGCGACAAATTATTATTATAATTCTGACGATTTGAATCACACTCAGTATGTTTTTGGCGGTTCATATTATCACTCGAAATGGCTGCCAACTCACCATGCGATTTTTCTTAAATTAAATGGCTATTACGTGAACGAAGATCTTTACCCGATGTTCGGTGCTGCTTCCAGTGCCTATGCTCCGGCGCAAGATCTTTCTATGCCCGTCTATTTAATGCGTGGATATGGAACAGGACAATTTGTCGGGCGCAAAGTTTATAACATCAATGCTGAATACCGATTTCCTATTCGAAACCTTTATCAGGGAACAGGAACTGATCCTTACTTCTTGCATCGATTGCACGGGGCCTTTGTTTTTGATGGGATCGCGTTGGATGGCCTTGCATACAATTCAAAAAGTTTGGCATTTCAGCGCGTGAATGCTGAGAAAACATTTTCCAGCGCGGGTTTTGAAGCTCGGCTAGAAACAACTTTGGGCTATGTGCTGCCGATCAACTTTGTTGTGGGCTATTACATTGGTCAAAACCCGGATATTGCAAAATCGGGCACGCTAGGATTGAGTCTTCAGGCCGGAACCGCCCGCTAATTGCGTGTTCCCCTTGACAAAGATCCAGGGGACCAGAAAACTAAAGTGAGAGAGCGGGGGCATTCTATGGAAAGAATGATAGATCGAGTCAGTTGGATTAAAGAACTTGTGAAGTCTGAAAATCAAATGGAAGAGTCTGGAATGGTCGAAATGAGTTCCGGAATGGACCGTGATCGCGTTTTAACTCATGCGACTTTACAGTTTTTATTGAATCTTAAAAATGACTTTACGGACTCATCGAATGCTTTTAATGAATTAAAAACTTCTCCGGTGGGTCGAATCAAAGTCTACGGCATTGCAAAAACTCATGCGGATTTTATGCTTTTTAGAAATGGCTTTAAAATGATTTTTTCATTAAAAGCGCCTGGCCAGATTGGCATTCGATTTAATTTTATTGGCACGCAGTTTATGACAACTCCTGGAGCGACTGAATCCAGTTCAACCGTTAAAGATTTAATGGCTGAAAATTTACTGCAATCTACCTGGGGTCCGTTTGATGAAATCCTTTGGAATTTTAAAGGGCAAAGTTTTCAACAAGAAAATTTAGTTCGTCACTACATGGGTCTTTTTATTCGCGAGAGCGCTCGCTAATTTTTCTGCTCAGGGCATTTAAACGCCATTCCCTGAGCGGTCGTTCCTGCTTCTGATTGGGAATCTAAACGTACGAAATTGGCACCTTTATCAAAAGCCTTTTGCCGCATATCCTCTAAAGCTTTTATTCGATTGGGTTTTAAACCCAAATAAGTGCCTTTCACTATAGCCACAGCCTCACAAGACTCTTTGGCCTCTTCACGAGTCACTTTGACTGAATAAACAGATTTCCTAGCTGACCTTGTGGACTGTTGAAAACTCGAACAAGACAAAAAAGTGCAGAGAGCCGGGATTCCTAAAAAGTATTTCATATTTTCAGTGAGTTTTAAGGTTGTTGAATTCGTTTGAATTCAAAAGGCTTAAACTGCACTGTTTTTCCACCCAAGGTCACCCCGGTTTCAGAGGTGCTGATAGGGGCTGGTGCCGGAGTCCTGTCGATATTAAGCTCCATAAAAGATTGTTTTGGAATTTGATATTCAGTCTCGGGGTTGATGCTTAAGTTTTTTGTTTGGCCAGCGATGTGAACGGCTTTTTGAAATTCCTCACCCAGGCGCCGTAACATCTGCTCACTTTTTGGAGCGCCACTTTCTTTTTTTGTTAAAGTATCTGAAAATTGTAGTGATACCGCTGCCGCCTGAGGTGCCATTTGTTCCTGAGCCCAGTCAGGAAGACTTTCTTCACTGAACATCAAATGATCCTTATTTACTTTCGCGATAAATTCAACTTCAGCTTGCGACAGATCCACTTGTTTTAAAATTTCTGCAATTGAAACACCTTGATGCGCAAGCCTTGCCGCTTTGACATATTTCACAGTGTTCTGGCGCTCGACGATTTGCTGATGCGGAATTTTATCTTCAAACATTTTCGCTGTTTCTAAACTTTTTTGACGAGAGGTCTCGATCAAGCGAATGATTTTTTCGGCTTCAATCATTTTATTTTGAATCTCGACACATTTGCCTTCAAGCAAAGCATTGAGTTGTTTCACTTGCAAATCTGTCCTGTCAGAAAGATCTTCAAGAATCGCAATTTTACTTTGCAAAAGCTGCAGGCCACGACTTAAGCGAGGGTCTTCTGAGGGCGGTCTCTTTAACCGAATCCACGCCGCGCCGATGCCCACAAAAAAAAGGAGATTCAACAGAACTTGAACCAGTACCCACAATGTCATAAAACCCCCTTTTTATCATTTTAGAGGGCCTCCCGGACCTGTCTCAAGTCGAGATTTTAACTAAATGACGATCAGGACCTACAGGCTCGACCTTTGTCATCC
>JAYWDA010000014.1:0-4451 GCA_043780105.1 Pseudobdellovibrionaceae bacterium
CGAAGCTAGCATATGCGAACGCAAAGCAAACTCATCTTGATCACGCCTTGAAAGACCCCACTCTTTTGCTAAGATTTCGGCTGTTTGCCCCATATTGATGCCCACAAATGGATCCGTCAGTCCTTGCATCACAGAAATCACTGGAAAATAATCGTCTCGCATATTTCCACTTAAGAGCGCACTGATTTGTTTCAAATCTGCTTTCAACAAACTCCAAAGTAAAGGAAGCGCTTGTTTCGGGCCCCGAGCCGCTAAAAGTTTATCAAAAATGCCCTGGATTTTTGCCGGAAGTAATGTCGGCATCTGGGACATGTTTTCTGTTCCGCCCGCGAGAACAACATCCATGGTGCCTGATTTAATTTTTTCAAAGCCATTGGAAATAGACTCCATGGCCGACGCGCAATTTCTGTGGACTGTGTAAGCCGAAGTTTTTTGAGGCACTCCCGCATTTAATGCAACAACTCTGGCAATGTTAACGCTATCGACTGGGTTCCCCGTGTTACCGACAATCACTTCGTCAATTAAATTCACGTCTAAATTAGTTTTTGCGATTAACTCTTTTAATGCGACTTTTCCAAGGTCGGCGGGATGAACTTTTTTAAGCACTGTTCCCGATTTTGCGAAGGGTGTACGCACACCTTCGATGATGACTACGTCGCGCGGTGATTTCATAAAATCTCTCCTTGATGGGCCTACCTTAATGAACCTCTCAAGGATAGATCGTGCGCTTAAGATTGACAAATGGTCTCGAGGACTTAAGAACGCAACGCGCACGCTTCCTCAAGGTCGAGAATTTCAAAGTCTCAACATCGACTTGATGATTTTCTCTTTTATTTAGACAAAGGACGAGGTTAGAATCGAGTCTCTATCAAGGAGCTCATCATGTCTCTCGATCAAGAAGCGCTGGATTATCATTCAAAGGGAAAACCTGGAAAAATCGAAATCACTTCCAGCAAACCTTGCAGCACTGAAAAAGATTTATCACTAGCGTACTCGCCCGGTGTTGCAGCTCCTTGTAAAGCCATCGCCAAAGATCCTTCAAAAGTTTACGACTACACCTCTAAAGGAAATTTAGTCGGCGTTATTTCTAACGGCAGCGCCGTGCTTGGTCTAGGAAATATCGGACCCTTGGCGTCGAAGCCTGTCATGGAGGGTAAAGGTATTTTATTTAAGCAATTCGCAGGGATCGACGTTTTTGATATTGAACTACTTCAAACGACGACACAAGATTTTATCAACGCGGTGAAAGCGCTAGAGCCCACCTTTGGCGGAATCAACTTAGAAGATATCAAAGCTCCTGAATGTTTTGAAATTGAAGAGACCTTAAAAAAAGAAATGAATATTCCTGTGTTCCACGATGATCAGCATGGAACGGCCATCGTTTCCGGGGCCGCTTTGATCAATGCCTGCTTTGTCACTGATCGGAAGCTTTCGGATATCCGAATTGTTGTCAACGGTGCTGGTGCTTCGGCCGTCGCCTGCTCAAATATTTTTATCTCATTGGGCGTTCAACGCCAAAATTTAACCATGTGTGATACTTCAGGTGTTATCTACCAAGGTCGCAAAGATGGGATGAATAAATACAAGCAGGCCTTTGCTGTTGAAACAAAAGCTAGAACCTTGCACGAGGCTTTAAAAGATGCCGATGTTTTTGTTGGTCTATCCGCGGCCGGAGCGTTGACTCAAGAGATGCTGAAAGACATGAAAAAGGATCCTATTATTTTTGCCATGGCAAATCCTGATCCTGAAATTGATCCAGCCATGGCTCGTGAAGTTCGCCCGGATGCGATCATTGCCACGGGACGTTCGGATTATCCCAATCAAGTAAATAACGTGTTGGGTTTTCCGTCGATCTTTCGCGGTGCCCTTGATACACGATCAACACAAATCAATGAAGCGATGAAATTAGCCGCCGTTCATTCACTGGCGTCGCTCGCTCGGGAAGAAGTTCCTGACCGAGTTTCTGATACTTATGGCGGAAAGAATTTTGCCTTTGGCCGAGATTATTTAATTCCAAAACCTTTCGACACTCGTGTTCTTCTTTGGGTGGCCCCTGCCGTGGCTAAAGCCGCCATGGAATCAGGCGTTGCTAGGAAAGAAATCACAAATTGGGAAGCCTATCATGACCGCTTGGAAGCTTACCAAGGACCGTCAAAAGCTTTTATCCGCACAGCGATTCATCGGGTTCATAAAAATGCTTCGAATACAGATATTCCGAAAATTGTTTTTCCTGAGGGACACTCGAATAAAGTTTTAAAAGCTCTAAAAATATTGGTGGATGAAAAAATCTGTGAACCCATTTTATTGGGAACACCAGAAAGAGTCCGCGAGAAAATTCGACTTCTTGAACTTAAAACTTTAGAAAAAGTTCAAATCATTCAACCGTCGCAAGCTCCGCAATTTAAAACTTATGTGCAGGAACTTTTTAATAAGCGCCAGCGCAAAGGCGTCAATTTAACAGAGGCTCAGCGGCT
This sequence comes from Pseudobdellovibrionaceae bacterium, assembly GCA_043780105.1. GTDB lineage: Bacteria > Bdellovibrionota > Bdellovibrionia > Bdellovibrionales > Bdellovibrionaceae > JAYWDA01. The sequence goes on from JAYWDA010000014.1 coordinate 2,475, forward strand.
GATGTCAGATCCTAATTATTTTGCGGCTATGATGACCTTAGTTGGCGATGCCGATGGAATGGTCACAGGCGCTTCGCAAAATTATGCCGATGCGGTTCGCCCGATTTTACAAACCATTGGACTTCATCAAGACGGCGTTCCTTCCGGTTTGAATTTTGTTTTACTGGAAGATCGATTTTTGATCTTAGCTGATTCTACGGTGAACTTGAACCCAACAGCGCAGCAATTAGCCCAGATGGCTTTACAAGCAGCGCGAGTTTGTGAATATTTCGGTCAGATTCCGCGTATTGCGATGCTTAGTTATTCTAATTTTACAGGCTCACCTGGAACACCGGCAAAAATGAAAAAGGCCGCAGAACTAGTCAAAGAAATGCGCCCAGATTTAGTTGTTGATGGCGACATTCAAGGCGATACGGCGATCAACCCGGTTTTGATTGATCGTATTTTTCCGTTTTCTGAATTAAGAGGCGGCGGCGCTAATATTTTACTTTTTCCGAATTTAGAGTCCGCCAACATCAGCTACAAAATTTTGCAGCAGGTGGGAAAAGTGGAAGTCCTAGGACCTTTTCTGATGGGTATTCGCAGATCGGCCAACGTTTTACAGCGAACAACCACGGTCGACGGGATTGTGAATTCTGTTGTGCTGACGGCTTTAGAAGCCCAATACATTAAAGAGTACCGCAAATCGAAAGAAAAAATTCTTAGCTAATGATTCGGCTTTAGGGCTAGGGCTTAAAACAAGTAGGCAATGTTTCCTTCTAGGAAAATGCTGCCGGCTGCTTTTGGTTTTCCAACTTCTGCACCCGAGCTTGCTGAAAAGTGAGCTTCATTAGTGACTTCGTAGCCATTAGCATAAGTGGCACCCAAATTAAATGCCACTTTGCCTGCGGAAAACTCCCGGCCAATAAACTGATAGCCAGCGCCACCAATCCCGCCCAGGGCAGAAGATGTTGCTTCGCCAGTCAGGTTTGTATAACCCACGGCCGTTTTAATATCCACAGCGCCAAGGCCTGCCATCAGGTAAATTCCGCTTCGTTCAGCGACCTCGCTTAAAAAGTAGCGCCCTCGGACGCCATACATACGAACATCACTTTTAAAGGTCACCGAATTATTTTTTTCAGGATCTGAAGCTAGTTTAAAAAAGCTAAAATAAGGTCCGACAGTCACTTGAGGACTCACCGTGCGTTCATAAGCTGCACCGATACCACTCATCAGCAAGGGGGCTGCATCGACCACCACCCTATTGCTGATGGAGGCATAACCGGCCACAGAAGAATCATAAGGCGAATAATTAAACTGCATCGGCTTTCCTTTGGCGGAAGCTACCGTACCAGAAAGAAAGATCATCATAATTATACTTTTCTTCATAAGACCGCCTTCACAAGATCTTATTGCTAAAAGCCCGCCATAAGAGGCGATCAGTAGTTTGATTTATAGCTTCATCGGATGTCTATTTTTTCAAAGATTCGACAGAAATTGTCTGTGTCTGAAAGTTCGACAGTTAAAGTTCAACAGTTAAATTTGAATAGTGGTGGCCATCTCGAGAAGAGCAAAGCCCTCAAAATAATTTTCCAAACTCCGTAGCGGAGCCCACTAAACTTAGCACGTAATTTATAAATTTTTGCTTGAAATTAATTTAGCTAACCTTGATGATAATTCCATGCACGGACCAACCCCTAGCCGACATTAAAGGAATAAATTTATGAAACTTAGTTTGTTCATTGCCTGGATAACTTTTGGAATTAACGTACTTGCACAGCAACCTGGTAATGACGATTTAAATACTCATCAAAGCAAAGAAAGCACCCCCGAGGAAATGAGTCTTTTAGATAAGACTTCAAAAGATGCGATGAATACGAAACCAAATGAATCCGTTAAAAATAAAACGAAATCAAAAAAACATAAAAAAGCGAGCAAAGATCTACCCGCTTCAAAATAAAAACTGTTCGGTTAGAATCCTATTTTAATCTTTTATTA
>JAYWDA010000015.1:0-8781 GCA_043780105.1 Pseudobdellovibrionaceae bacterium
TTCGCAAATAGTGATAAAAAACTTTTTTCCTTGATAAGAAAAAAAGTTTTTCGAAAGATCGCCAGTCTCAATAAAGCGAGCTTCATCAAAAACATCGCCGGTGGGAAGCAGCTGTTTATTGAAAATTTTTGGTTTCTGACCCTTGACCAAAAAAGCGGCCGAATTATAGTATGGCTTGCCACGACGATTTTTATTCCGAGTGATCATTCCAATCACAACACCGATATCTGCCGGTATTTTTTTACAAAGATCTTGGAATTGCTTTTCTTGAAGAACCACCTCTTCAGCTCTTTCAAGAAGATCAAAGGGATGATATCCAAACAAACTGCATTCAGGAAAAACAACCAAATTGCATTTCATATCTTTGGCGCGACGAATGTATTCTAAAATTTTAAGTTTATTATTTTCAAAGTCGCCAAGAGTAGGATTAATTTGGGCGACGCCAATTCTAGGGCTTAGTGTTCTTTGTTGCAAATTTCCTCGTCGCTAAAAAGAGCTTTTCTTCCAGAAAAGCCATCGTGGTAGCCGTGAAAAAACATTATCTTTTTTTCTGGAAATTTCCAACAGAAGTATCCTTCGCCATTATCAAAATCAATCAACCATAACCCTTTAGGCTTAGCTCCCAATTTTTCTATTTTTTGCTGCCATTGGCGAATGGTTGAATCAATTTCTTTTTCTGCTTCTTTAGCTGTCACGCTGTCTCGATCTTGAATTGTTTCAAGCTTTTGCAGTAACAGGCGAACCGTACCATTTGCCAACTCAGTCATTCGATGCAGGACCGGAAGTAAATTCTGCGCATCTTCTAGGTGAAATAATCTCTTGCTGTTGATCTGGATAATCTGATTCAAATGTTCCCCCCGGAAGGCCCATGTATGAAACAAGACTCTGGCGACTTCAAGAACATAATCGGGCTTTAAAAAATTTTTCTAGGAGCACTGCGTGGCAAAATTTATTCCCAACTTTTTGTAAGTCGGGCCGCCTGGCCACCAATCACTGCTATTAATAGGATAATAATTGCAGCGATGAGCAAGAAGCGAAAATACTCTCCCAGATTCCAACTCTCGGCTTTTTCTTCTGCGATGGCTTCAGCCTTACTGGGCGGCTTAATAAGCATCTTTTTAGCTGATTTTGTAGGTAGATCGCTTGCGATCACACGCGACGCAACTTTTTTTTCTTCTTCGGCCTTCTTTTGATCGCTTGAGTTCAGACCATAAGTGATCACTGCATTCGAACGGGGATTCTTTTGAGAGTCATACGCTCGGCCACCATTGGCTTTACTAAAGCCGCCGGCTTCCGTTGTGCCGATTGAAATTTCTACAACTTTTGTACTCCCTGCTCTTTCACCATTTCGAGTGATCGGCGGCGGACCATTTAAATTACTACTGCTTTGTCCCGCAGACCCTGCGTATCCACTTTGCCCTGCTGATCCTGCGCTACTATCACTTCCACTGCCTCCTCCCTCTTTCCAGCCTTCAAATTTACTGGAATTGCCCGACCCGGCAATGGGCTCGCGTCCCTTCCCAAGAGTGGCTGCCTTAAACTTAAAATCACATTCGCTTTTTGTGGCTGAATTTCCGGCCGAAGGAAATTCGCCAGTTTCTAATAAACAAGAAACGTACTCACCCATATAACTATTCAGAAACTGTCCAAAGGGTCTAAAAAACTGATTGGTCAAAGACAAGATGATAGAAACAGTAATCACCAGCAATAGGATATATTCCATGGTGGCTTGTCCTGAATTATTAGATTCATGTAGCGATTTCACTCTGTTTAAATATATCATACGATCAGTATGTTCGTATTCACGACAGTGCCTCCTTTTAAAAGTCTTTACCTTAGGCGAACCCTATGGATTTTTTTTGTATCTTTATGGGTCACTCTTCCCGCCTTTGGTCTGGATAAAAGCAAAGATAAAATGATGACCAGCGAAGAAAGTGACTTTCTTGAGTTTGAAGAGACTCCCGCGCCAAAAACGAAAGTAGTTACGCCCCCTGCTGGGCCTGCTGTCGCTCCTGAAAAAATCATCGATTCCCTAGAGACTAAAGTTAAAAATGATCCCAAAGATTTTAAATCAGCTATTGCTTTAGCCCACGCTTATTATGATAAAAAGGAGTTCTTAAAAGTCCCTCCTTTGCTTTGGAAATTTATCGATCATCTCCAAAAATTTGATTTTTATATTTTGCTTCGTAGCCAAAATGAACTCGGGCAAGCCGATGAGCTGTTAAAAGTTTCAAATCTTTTGATTTCTAGAAACCCAAAAGATTTTGAAGCATTGCACTATCAAGGCAAATCTTACGTCATGAAAAAAAAGGATAAAGACGCTCTTGATAGCTTTAAAAAAGCGATCGAAGCCAATGTTAAGTTTTTGCCCTCTTATTTAAGCATCGCAGAAATTTACGAAAAGCGAAAAAACCTTTACGAGCAGCGCGCCCTTTACCAAGACATGCTGCAAGTTTTTGGACCCTTAACGGAAATTTTAACTAGGCTGTGCCAAGTAAATACAAAAGACGGCTTTGCTGAGCTGGGTGAAAAATATTGCCGTCAGGCAATCCAAAAAGATCCTTCGATCCCTGAAAACCATATCAATTTAGGAGTCGTCGTTTTACAAGGTGGCGATAGGAAAAAGGCCAAGGAAATTTTTAAAAGCACGGCCGAAAAATTTCCAACCTCAGAATCCGTCGCCATTCAATATGGTGGTTTTTTGGAATCAGAAAAAAACTTTATCGATTCTTATAAAATATTTAAACTCTGTGCCGACAGTAATCCAAAAGCTGAAAAGTGCTTTTTGGGGTATGCTAATTCAGCTTTCCAAATCCAAAAATTGGACGAATCCCTTGCCGCCTTTAAAAAGCTTTGCACCTTCAATCGCAGCTACGCCGTGCATGTTCGCCGCGCACTGGCCAGCCTTCGCGCCAGCGGAACGAAAGGGTGGCTTGAAAAGTTTCAAGATTTATCAGAGGGTTGCGCTCTTTAATTCGATTGAGGGAAAAATTCTCGAAGATTTTCATGAGGGTTTTTAAGCCGACGAATCTTCCCGGCACTGGGCAAGATCTGGTGAAGAAACCCTTCACAAAGTTCTGACGACCCTGTAGCCATAAAATAAGAGTGCCCTGTTGTATCTCGCATAAATCTAAGATCAAGAATTTCTAAGCCAAACTTGGAGGCCTGCGAGGCCATTCGAAAGGTATCACCCAAAAACAGATTTTCACCAATCAAAAGGTCTTCAGCTAAAGGCGGATTTGTAAGGCTTAAATAACTATTTAAAACCTTCTCAGGCAGGTCTATTAGGACCTCTAGATTTTCGATATTTAGATTAAGCCCAGAAACAAATTTAGAAACCTCAAGATTCAAGGGGACCTCTAGCAGTAAATGCCCTTTTGAAGAAAAAGGAAACATTTCTAGAATTTGGCCGCCAATGCCGCAAGCCATGTGGGCTGCTTCATAAGCCGCTCCTAAGCTACTGAACCATAGAAGCAGATGTTTCTTCATCTATCTCCCCAATCAAATCATATTCCATCGAATCTGTAATGCGCACATTTACAAGGTCTCCAACATTGGCTAATCCTGAGCTGATAAGGACGACACCATCAATATCAGGAGCTTGTTGTGAAGTCCGACCTTGTAATAATAAATCCGTTTCTTCACTGTAACCTTCAACCAAAACTTGCACGGTTCGACCAATAAATTCGCGATGCTTTTCACGAGAAATATTTTGTTGAACTTCCATTAAAGCATCATGACGAAGTTGCTTAACGTCATCTTCGATTTGGTCTGGCAACTTACCACCAGGAGTATTTTCTTCCGGTGAATACATAAAGCAACCAACGCGGTCAAATTTTTGTTCCGCAACAAACTTTAAAAGCTCTTCAAAATTTTCTTCAGTTTCACCAGGGTATCCCACAATAAATTGTGTGCGAATGACGGCGTCAGGAATTTCACGTCGGATATTCGCAAGAACCTCAGAGATTTCTTCCCTGGTCATTTTACGATTCATTCGTTTTAAAACATCGTTATTGATATGTTGTAATGGCATATCAAAATACTTTACAAACTTTTTGTTACTCTTCATCAATTGAATCATTTCAGGTGTGATTCCATCTGGATAAAGATAAAGAACTCGAATCCATTGAATTCCATCAACTTCAGCTAAAGCCTTCAAAAGCTCAACAGGGTTTTCCAAGGCTGCAGGATTTTGCCGCCTTAAATCCCATCCATAATCTGTAAAATCGTGTGAAATCACAATCAGCTCTTTGACACCGCCAGCAGCTAGCAGCTTGGCTTCATTAACAACATTAGCGATCGTTCGAGACTGCAAATTGCCACGGATCAAGGGAATAGCGCAAAAAGAACAGCGCTTTAAACAACCTTCCGATATTTTAATATAAGCTCTGTGCCCCGGCTGAGAATTAACCCTTGGTGTTCCTTCTTGCTGCAAATAAGTCGGCAAGTTGAAAAATCTTTTAGTTTTATCACCTGACTGATAGTTTTTAAAAATCTTTCCAATATTTTGAAATTCGCCTGAACCCAAAAATAAATCGGCTTCAGGAAGGCCTTCAACTAAATCTTCTTTATATCGCTGGGTCAGGCACCCTGCGACGACGATATTTTTTAAGGATCCACCTTTTTTTAAAGCGGCCATATCAAGAATTCTTTGGATAGATTCTTTTTTAGAGTCTTCAATAAAACCGCAAGTGTTAATCACAACCGTATCTGCTTCTTTTTCGTCGCCAACAACTTGGTAACCATCTTTTAATAAAGTTCCAGCCATAATCTCGCTATCAACTAAATTTTTTGGGCAGCCCAGGCTGATAAAGTGAACTTTTTTGATGTCTGGATTCGTCATAAGTTTGTAACCTGCGCGTCTTTCGGAATTTTATACTGGAATAGTTTTGGATCTGCCTTTGTGTCAAATTTAATATTTGAAAAACTCATTTTGGTTAGATTGCCCACATCGTCTTTATAAGAAATGTTTTGGATCTGTTTGGTTTTTTGATGAATCGACAAAGTTAGGTTTTTAATTTGCAGATCTGGAGAGTCCGGCTGAATTTCAACTTCAGTTAAAACTGGGCCCTTTTTTTCACTCAGCAGTTTAAATTTCGACTTTGCACTATTGGGACTCAGTAATGATGCGATTAAAATCTGCTTTTTTCCTTTTTCATCAATTTTAGATTTAGCGACCTGTGTCCCTGTATTAAATTCTTTGGATGGATACTGAACGCTAAAAAGATTTTTTCCATCAAATAGCAAAAGAGTTTTTTCAGGCTTTTCATTTTCCCATCTGAACTTCCCGCTAGAAAGTTTTATCTGTCCGGAATAAGTCGTTTCTTTCGCAAGTATTTCTGAAACAACTATTTTTTCGACATTCATGGAAACCATTTTTGATTTTTGATATTTTTTAAGCGACTGATCAAACAGTGTGGGTGCAGTGGCATTGCCAATGGCAGGGATGATTAACATGATTAAAAGAATGAGTTTTTGCATTCCACTTTATAGCAGAAGCAGGCGTTAACCGCAACCGAAGGCCCTGGAGGCCAGGGCCCACACCGTGAAGTTTTTTTCCAGACCAAGAGTAGCCATAGCAGCCAAAGCGGTTCCCCCAGTTGTTAGGACGTCATCGACAAAAATGACCTCTTTGCCAGTCAGCAGCTCTGGTGAAAAATTTTCACGAACCTTAAAGCGATCCTTAGCTCGGTCTTTTTTTCGCTTCTGCTTCTGTTCAGTTTGATCTTTTCTTTCTAAAATCGACAGCATGGGAAACCCTGAAATTTCAGACAGGCTTTGGCAGAAAAATTCAGCATGATCAGGTCGACTTAAATTTTTGCTGGGGCTAGGAACTAAAACAATCTGCCGTCCCGCATATTGATTGATGTTATGGACATAAATCTCGTTCCAAAAAATCTTTGCATAGTATTGCCATGCCTGTTTTTGTTGATGCCCTTTCAGTTGTCTTATCAGAAAAGATAAGCTGTCGCTTTCCTGCGGAATCCAGTTAAAAAGATACAACGCTGAGACTGGGTCATCGCGATAATAAAGCGAATCACCCGGTTGATAAAAAACAGTCAAACAGGTTTTACAAAACAGACTGCTATTGACTGAAAAGGATCCGCATTTCAGACAGCTGCGGGGTTCATAATGCCAAATTTTCTCTAAAATCGTCATAGGACAAAAGAAAAAGCAAAAACTAAGCCTTAACTATTATGATAAGGAAGACCCTTTTGAATCGCATAAGCTCGGTAAATTTGTTCCAGTAAGACGGCCTGAGCCATCCAATGATTCATCGTAAGGCTCGATAATCGGACGCTCTCTTGAGCGCGAGCTTTGAGTTCATCTGAAACTCCGTAGGCCCCTCCAATAAGGAAGACCAATCTTTTTTTCCCAGTGTTTTGCCAGCGTTCCATCTTTTTAGAAAACTCGATGGAATTTAAATCTTTGCCATTTTCATCAAGCAGAACCACAAAATCCTGATCTTTAATCTGATCCAGCAGCATTTGAGATTCAGCTGATTTTTTAAAATCAGCTTGATCACGACCGTGTTTTTTAGGTTTTATTTCTTTAATTTCAAAGGGTCCAAAAGGTTTTATCTTTTTGGTGTAAGCGGCTTGAATTTCTTTCAGCCAGTCTGGACTTTCGGAAAGAATGCAGCAAACTGTCGTCTGCATAAGTTATTTTTTTGCCGTCTTATCAAGGATTCCAAGGTCTTTGCCTTCTTTCCATAATTTTTCGATCGAATATTCGATACGCACAAAATCATAAAACAGATGCACCATCAGAGAGCCATAATCTAAAACAACCCAACGGCCTTCATCAAGACCTTCAATTCCTTGTGGCAAAACGCCGTACTCTTCCTTCACGCGGTCAGCCACATGTTCAGCCAGCGAAGACGCATGCCGAGTGCTGGTACCTGACGCCACCAAAGCAAATTCCGTCGGCGCAGACATTTCGCGCAAATCATATCCCATGACTGCGATCGCTTTTTTATCAAATAAAGCTTGGCCACAGAAATCAGCAAACTTTTTAAAGTCACCAATACGATCACCAATTGGTTTATAAAGCCCTTGGTCTTTGATATAATTTTCAACGGGCAATGGCAGATGGCGCTGTACAGATTTTCCGGTGCGTAAGGCTTTACGAAGTTGGCTTGAGGCTACTTCAATATCTTCCAAGGTAATAAATTGAATGTTGCGGCCTGTTTTAAGTTCCAGAAAATTAAAATCATATTCTTCGACAAGATCTTTCAGGTAACCTGGCAAATCTTCTTCGTCTGTAGGTATCTGGAATCCAGGACGAGTGGTGACAATTAAATTACATTCCGTCAGAATTTTCTTATATTCTTTCCACTCATTAAAACTTTCCAAATTATCAGCACCGATAATTAAATATAAATCTTCAGCCTTAACAGTTTTTCGATAATTAAGAACTGTGTCGATTGTAAAACTAAGGCCGCCGCGATGGATCTCTTGATTATCAACTTCAAAAGCCGATTCATAAGATTGCAAGGCTAGCTTAACCATTTCTTCACGCTGAGACGCTGTTGGTCCTTCAACCGGAACCTTTAATGGATTTTGCATATTTGGAACGACAAAGATTTTGTCGATGCCTAGTTTTTTATGAACGGTTTGTAAGCTATTAATATGACCATTGTGAGGTGGGTTAAAGCTTCCACCGAAAATTCCGACTCTCATTGTTTAATCCTTTTTCGCCGCTAGTAAACGGCTTGTGATTTCTTGAAGTAACTCTTTAATATTTTTTCCAGTTACGCCCGAGATCACAAATGGCGTTGCACCAGTTTTCTTTTTAAATTCATTTTTAAATTTTTCTAACTGCTGTGGCTGAACTGTATCCATTTTATTTAAAACCAAAATTTGCTGGCGATCAGAAAGAGGGAAAAATCCTTCTTTGTCTTTATTATTTTGATCGTACATTTCGATTTCATAATTTAGATCCAAATAATCTTGAATCGGTTCGCGACCTGAGACACCCGAAATATCAACCATATGAACAAACAGACGAGTGCGCTCGATATGCTTTAAGAACTGGATGCCAAGGCCGATCCCTTGATGCGCGCCTTTAACCAGTCCTGGAATATCGGCAACGACAAAAGAAATCTCATCACTAATTCGAACGACGCCCAGATGAGGAGTCAAAGTTGTAAATGGATAGTCTGCAATTTTTGGTTTTGCGGCCGAGATCCTAGAAATCAAAGTTGATTTCCCCGCATTAGGAAAACCGATAATCCCTACATCTGCGATCAGCTTAAGTTCAAGAATGACTTCTTTATGTTCACCCTCTTCTCCTGGTTGAGCAAAGTCTGGCGCTTGATTGACTGACGTTTTAAAAAAGGTATTTCCTTTTCCACCGCGGCCGCCTTTAAGAAGGACATGCTCAGAAATGCCAGTCAGATCGACAAGAATTTCGCCGTCGGGGTTTCTAACGATTGTCCCTTCGGGCACAAGAAGGATTAAATCCTGGCCTTGAGCTCCGGAACAATTTGCGGAACCACCGGGTTCACCGTTAGGAGCGTAATATTTCTTAGTAGATTTAAAATCGACTAAAGAATTTAAGTGTTTTGATGTGCGAAGGATCAGGTCACCGCCCTTGCCACCGTCTCCACCATCGGGTCCCCCGCGTGGGGTCATTGCTTCTCTGCGGAAAGTAATTGCGCCTGCTCCGCCATGCCCTGAGGCAATATTTATTTCGACTTCATCAATAAATTTCATAGATCCTTCAATAACAAAGAGGGAGCCCTTTGGCTCCCTCTTTCACATTTTTTGAATTTAGAAC
>JAYWDA010000016.1:0-4073 GCA_043780105.1 Pseudobdellovibrionaceae bacterium
AAGATCATGCGATGTTCATCGGCTGTGATAATGTTTTTTGCTTTGGCATCATCCAGTAGCAAATAAACTTTTTTCTTTGGGAGGACGCCGTCTTTAATCGCTTTTTTGATCTTCTTTTCGGCCGATTCGGCTCGGTGCACGGCTTTAAAAGCATGCTCTAAACGTCCTAAGGCTTGCTTTGGATCTTTTGGAATATAGATCCCGTCGGTCAGGTCTTCGCGCATTTTGCCGTCGTCTAACATTTCGGACGAAATGGCGTGCAGCCATCCATCAGAGGCTTGCGAGCCTAAAGAATTAATTCGTGACCATGCGCCGACCCAGCCTTTTAAAAACCAACGTAAACCTGGCACTCGTAAGTTATCAAAAATTCCATCGAAGGATTTTTGAATTTCGTGCAGGCATAGCTTTAGGTTGTAGTGGACAAACGGCAGATGATCTTCGGGGCGGCCTTCGGCTTCGAAACGTCTTAAGACGGCACTAGCGATATACAAATAGGCTAAGATATCAGCATATCTGCCGGTGATTTTTTCTTTCATTTTTAGCGATCCACCTAAAGCGCCCATGGCTATGTCTGCCATGATGGCAAAACTGGCGCTGGCCCAAGAAAGTCTGCGATAATAATTTCTTGTTTTTGGATGTGAGTCTGGCGTCGCTGCTAAGTAACCGCGAGTGACAGATAGTAAAATGCTTCGGCACAAGTTTCTAATGACATGACCAATATGTCCCCAAAAAGCGGTGTCAAAGGCGTTGGCATCATTGGCTTCGATGGCTTTTACTTCTGCAAAAGCAAACGGATGAGCTCGCAGTGCACCTTGACCAAAGACAATCAAAGTTCGGGTCATGATATTTGCACCTTCAACCGTGATTCCGATCGGAGTTGCAACGTACATTTCAGCAAGTAAGTTACGGGGCCCCAAAGAAATTCCGGCGCCGCCCATAATGTCCATGCCATCGTTGATGACTCTTCGGCCCCACTCGGTGGAGTAATATTTTTGAATCGCCGTGATCACTGGCGGTTTGATGCCTTTATCTAATGCACCGACGGTGAATTTTCTCATGGCTTCTAAGCCGTAAGTGAATGCTCCTATGCGAGCCATCGGCTCTTCGATACCTTCAAATTTTCCGATAGACACACCGAACTGACGGCGAATCATGCCGTGCGCGCCGACCACACGTGATACTAACTTTGATCCACCAGTGGCTTGCGCTGGGAGTGAGATCCCTCGGCCTGCAGCTAGGCATTCCATCAACATTCCCCAACCGCCGCCCAGTCCTGAGACTCCCCCGACAACCGCATCAACAGGAATCACAACGTCTTTTCCTTGAGTTGGACAATTATAGAAAGGGACTGACAAAGGATCGTGTCTTCGGCCAATCACAACACCTGGAAGGTTTGCTGGAACTAGGGCGCAAGTAATTCCGATGTCTTCGCCTTTACCTAATAATTTTTCTGGATCGCGCAGTCTGAAAGCTAAGCCAATCATTGTTGAAATCGCAGCTAAAGTGATCCAACGCTTATTCCAGTTCAATCGAATATAAAGTTTTCCGTCCTCACCTTTAAATAAAATTCCAGAGGAGGTGATCGAACCAGCATCGGAACCAGCCATAGGCTCAGTCAAACCGAAACACGGCATCTCTTCACCGCGAGCTAATCTTGGTAATAAATAATCTTTTTGTTGCTGAGTTCCGTAGTGAATTAAAAGTTCCGCAGGGCCTAATGAGTTCGGCACCATCACGGAAATGGTTGCAGGCAGCGATCTTGATGACAGCTTCATGATGACTTCAGAGTGAGCCAAGTTTGAAAAGCCTAGGCCACCATATTCTTTAGGAATGATCATTCCTAAAAATTTTTCTTTCTTTATATAATCCCAAACATCTTGGCCAATTTCTTTTTTCTGCCAGATCTTCCATGGATCGATCAGCTCACAAAGTTTTTCAACTGGGCCAGCCATAAAGGCTTTTTCTTCAGCTGTTAAATCGGGATAGGGTTCGGCTAAGATTTTTTTAAAATCTGGTTTTCCGGAAAATAAATCTTTTTCAATCCAAACAACGCCGGCCTCTAAGGCGACACGCTCAGTTTCAGAAATTTTTGGCACTAGCTCTAGTTTCTTAAACAGCGCTAGCACTAGTTTTGAAACTAAAATTGTTCGTACAGGTTTAATTAAGAAAATCAGGAAGACGATTCCGATTCCAGCGATCAGGGCCGTAGGCGCTCCGACCAAAAACAAAAGTAACACCGATACAATCGCCCAAACAATCAAGGGACTGCTAAAGAATCCCAGAAATAAAAGTGCGATAACAACTAAGACTGCGCAAATGCCACCGGGCAATTGCTGGCAAAGAATTCCATAAAACGGCAGGGTTTCCAAGATGATCTCCTTTGATGACTCCCTCATTAAACTCTTATCAAATTGTAAGAGCAAGATGGAGTTTCAAAGGGCCTGAAAAAACACAGGACCTCTTTTATTAGAAGAAGTCCTGTTTCAAATAACATTAATATTTTTTTCTGGCTGAAATTAGTGACCTGGAGGCGGAGTCGCAGGCTCAGTCGCTGGAGCTGTAGGAACTGCTTCACCAGTTGCTGGAGCTACTGGAGCTGTTCCTTCTGCCGGAGCAGGAGCACCCATTTGGTCTTGAACTGGCGGAGGCGCAGTTTCTGTTTTGATTACTTCTGTGCTTGTGTTTTTAGAGCAAGTAAAGCCTGTTGTTAAAGCCAGAGTTACCAATAAAGCCGACACTAATAATTTCATAAAAATCCTTCCGTTGATTAAAAAATGGCATCCAAATCGCCCGTACAACTCTGGACGTTAGCCTAATAAATACGAGGAAACAACCCCAAATCGATCAGTGCTGACATCTTGCGCACCAAAAGGTATTTCTCCCCGCCATTGATCTAGCCTTAATCACGGCTCCACAAATGCGACAAGGCTGCCCGTCTTTTGCATAGACGAAAAACTCATTCTGAAATTTTCCGCTGTCGCCATTCGTGTGAGCAAAATCTTGCAAGGTCGATCCCCCTGCTAAAATGGCTTTTTGCAATACCGTCTGCGTCTTTTCAACGATCATTTCAAGTTGCAAAAAAGTCACGCGACCCGCTGGTTTTTGCGGCTTAATCCCACACTCAAAAAGGATTTCACTGGCATAAATATTTCCGACTCCAACAACAACCCGCTGGTCCATCAGAACATTTTTAATCGGCGCGGTTTTACCTTTGAATTTAGATTTTAAATAAGTGGCCGAAAATTCCTCCGAAAAAGGTTCAGGGCCCATGTGCGAAAAGAGCTTTCCTAAAACGTCTTTTGAAAAATCAAAAATTCCAAAACGGCGTGGATCCCTATAGATCAGGCTTAAGTTTCCAGAAAAGTGTAGGATGACATGATCATGAGTTCCAAGCTCGGTATCGTCCTTCATTCGCCAACTGCCCGTCATTCCTAGATGTGAAATTAAAAAACCTTTTGCTGTTTCGAAATAAAGATATTTTGCCCGTCGACCGACGGAAAGAATCTTTTCCCCTTCAAGCGCTTGAACTTCTTTTAATGGGATAGGGAAACGCAAATCAGGACGCTTGAGCTCGATTTTTTCAAGCGTCGGTTTGTGGGAAAGAATGTCTTCTAAACCGCGGCGAACGGTTTCTACTTCGGGGAGTTCTGGCATTTGGGTTGTATCCTATCGGATTTACTTGTTATTGCAATTGCGGTAAGTGCCAAGACACCACGTATCACCCTATTCTCACTTATTTCCTACGTTTTTGGAGATCGCTTCCTGGTACTTTAAGCTTGCCGACTATAACATTATACCGTATAGTGTAATAACGAGGCGGATGAATGATTCAAAGTTTTGGCAATAAGACCGCTCAAGATATTTGGGAAGAAAATAGATCTAAGGCTCTTTCCTCAGAATTATGGGTTCGAGCAAAGGCGCTATTGACCATCATGCATAGTACAAACAGTTTGGATGATTTAAAGATCAAAGGGCAACCACCTAACATCCGACTTCATAAGTTAAAAGGTGATCGCAAAGACCAATGGAGTGTCACAATTAAACTACCTTGGTGCATTACTTTTAGATTTAAG
>JAYWDA010000017.1:0-2082 GCA_043780105.1 Pseudobdellovibrionaceae bacterium
ATAATAGGTGCATTGGTGACGGTGATAGGATGCGCCAGTCGTCCATCGACAGATGATGATCTTGTTTTGGGAGATAGTAACTCCTCCGAGTCTCCGCAAGCGCCCGCTGATGATTTATCGACAGCTCAAAATCCTTCGGCTGAAGCCGCACCAGCTGACTCAACCAGCGCAAAAGATGAATTCAGTGAATTTAATGACGAGCCTGCCGCCGCTGTTGCGGAAAAAACTCCAGAGACGGCAGCGCCTCCGGCAGAACCCAGTCTTGACTCTATGCCTACAGAGGCCACACCAGAGCCCTCCACCACAGCTGAGGCTTTTTCAAATCCGCCCGAGCCTGAAGCTAAAAGTGAACCGCCCGTCGAGTTAACCTCTTTAAAGTTTAAAGCAAACGATAATGGGGGAACTATTGTCTTAGAGGGAAATCGACAATTTACCTACACGACTCGAAGCAATCCTGATGCGCATCAGTTTATCGTCGAAATCCCTAACTCAATTCTACCTGCAAAGCTGAAAAGAAACCTGAACACAAAAGATATCCAGGGCTCTATCGGCTCTATTGATGCCTATCAAAATCCAAATTCAAACACTTCACGAATTGTGGTGCAGCTACGGGCCGGCGCCGCTGAGCCTGCCGTTCAGCAAGAGGGACGAAGTCTTCTGATCGTTGCTAGCGGTGGCCTCAGTCAGCCGTCCTCATCAGACAGTGCTAGCGTTTCGTCGCCCGTGCCTATCGATAATATAGCCCTCAACGGACTCAATAAGGACCTCAGCGATGATAAAATTCTGACTCGCCAAAGTCTTGAGGACTTTTTATCAGGAAATATGAAATTTCATGGCAGCCCCATCTCAATTGAAGTTGATAATATCGAAGTCACAGAAGCCTTGCGATTTTTAGCCAGCGAAAGCGGTCTTAATCTTATTATTTCAGAGGCGATCACAGGCAAAGTTTCTTTAAAGCTTCAAGGTGTTCCGTGGGATCAGGCCCTGGTGGTTTTATTAAGAGCAAAAAAACTTGGATATGTCCGGCAGGGCAGTGTGATTCGAATCGAAACACTGGCTGATTTAAAAGCTGAAGAGGACGATGCTAACAAAATTGCCATCGCCCGCATGGGAACTGAAAGCCTAAAAGTGAAGGTTTTTCCGGTCAGCTACGCCAAAGTCGATGACTTGGCAAAAAGTCTTAAAGATTTTCTCTCTCCCAGAGGAAAAATTGATGCAGATCCCAGGACGGCTTCCCTGCTGGTAACAGACATCAGTGAAGGTCTAGAGCGAGTGACAAAATTGATAGCAGCTCTTGATGTGCAGCCTCCGCAAGTGATGATTGAAGGCAAAATTGTCGAAGCTTCAGAATCTTTCGGTCGCCAAATTGGTGTTTCCTGGGGGGTCACCGGGGCCTCGATCAATCTTGGAACAGGAAAAAGTGGACCTGTTGATTTAAGGCCTTCTCTGCGTATTGAGCCGGGTGGAACCGTCAGTCAATCGGGCGCCTTGGGTTTTGGAATACATTTAGGGATCCTCGATTTCTTAGGCGATCTTGATGCGAATTTGCGATTGAATGAAAACGAAAGCAAAGTGAAAATTATTTCCTCACCGCAGATTGTGACCTTAACGAACGAGCCCGCAAAAATTAATCAAACCACTGAAATCCCTTATCAAGAAACAACTCTCGTTCCAGGGGCAGGCTCGACAGTTAGCACGAAATTTAAAGCACTTAAAATGGAATTAAATGTCACGCCTCAAGTGACTTCCGATGGTTCCGTGATGATGAAGGTCCAAGTTCAACGGGAGCTTAAAGCTGCTTTGGATGTCACGACAGGATCCTTTGGCGTTAACTCAAGAACGGCCGACACTAAAATTCTGATAAAGAATGGCCAGACCGCCGTTATTGGTGGAATTTACTCAAGTGATGCCAACGAAAGTGAATACCGAGTCCCAGGTCTAGGAAGTCTCCCAGTGATTGGTGGCTTATTTCGATACAGTTCGCAGACGCGAGAGAAAACTGAACTCTTGATTTTCCTAACACCCCGGATCTTAGCCGGGGCTCAAATTGGTCAGGACGCAAAAACGATCTCGACCACAAAT
>JAYWDA010000018.1:0-5418 GCA_043780105.1 Pseudobdellovibrionaceae bacterium
TTTAGTAGGGTCAGTCCACGCTTTGATTTTGGGTTTTTGATGACGGCTCTGTACACGATTTCAAATTATCCGGTTTCGAATGGCCTGAGCGTTGAAAAATCAAGTAGCATGATGCTTGGCGCTTTTCTGGATACTCGTTGGCGTCTGGATGGACACTGGGAACTGATTCAAGCCTTAGGGACTTTTAATCGCGGACCATCGCTAGCATGGCGACTAGGAACTGTTTACAGTTTTTAGTTTACATACCAAGAATCCAGTTTTTAATGGCAACAATATCATCACTCGCAAGGCTGGAGTTTTGAGGCATATTCCCAACAACACTGGTGCTATTTCCACGGATTTTCGTAAAGAGCGAAGAATCAATCAAACTACGAGCCACCACTCGACCATTCGAAACAAACTCGGCTTCATTCCATGCCGCCCAGGAACCATGGCAGGCGAAGCAGCTGCTCAGCATCACGGTCCGAGCCGTTAAAAACTGAGCTGACCCTGTGACATTCGATCCATATTTAAGGGCGTCAGAGGTCGATGAGTTGTAAGGCGGTCGCCCACAACCCATTCCACTTATCATTGCCATTAACAAAAATAAAACAGCTGCTATTTTCTTCATTTTCCTGCTTTGAAGGGAACTTTCACATTCAAAGTGACGTCATCGTCGACACCAATTCCCATATATTTAATCCCAGAAATTTTAAAATCACTTAATTTAATTTTGAATTGAGCAAGGAGTTCACTTCCAACTACTTTATAAGTTCCAGCTACTTTTTTCTCGATCCCTTTAATTTTTAACAATCCAGAGCCAATGCCATTTTCGCCTTCGGCTTTAACCAAAATAGCTTCAGGAAACTTGTCCGCCTCCAAATGTTTTCGCGTGTGAGAATCACGAAGCTCAACTCCCGTTTTAATATTTTTAAGACTGACTCGAATATTATCAGCCGACACTTTTTTCCCTGACATGATCGCAAAACCACTGACGTCACTGGTTTTTCCGGTAAAATCTCCGGCTGGAATAAGATGAATATCAAAAGCTGCTTCTGAAGCCCAAGAGTTAAAAGCAAACGCCAGCGTCGAAATAATTATGAAATATCTAAACATATTTTCCTCCTCTAAAAACAATGCTTTCATTTTAGCACACCCGCAACGGGATTATGTCATAATAGACCAAGATCAAGGGAAATTATTTAAGATTTTATGAAGTCTACTTATTAAATGCTCTTGAGCATGAGCCAAATTTTTTTTCCAATCACTGCCGCTACTTTCATCCGACGCGTCTGAAACCACCTTCAGCGCAACCAGCGGAACAGAAAATTTTTTACAGACGAACGCCAAAGCAAAGGCTTCCATGTCATAAACATCGCAATCAACTTTGGGGGGTCTCAAATTAATACAGTCTCCAGACCCACAAACGACGTTAGGCAATTCATCAAAGAAATTTTTATAGGCGGTTATTCGCCCCTCTGCCCCTGGAAAAAATCCCGGCACGATTCCTACTGCAGAAAGGTCGACATCTCGCTCAACAAACGCTCTGACTTCAACGACTTCTCCAATCGCTATTGAATGACTGCCACAAGTGCCCAAATTAATCGCTAAATCATAGGGCCGTGCAGATAAATTTTCATAAGCGGCAACGGCGGCTCGGACCTTGCCAAGTCCTGTATAGCAAATAGTTATTTCATTCGACCCGATGATAGCCGGAATCATATCTTTTTTTATTTCGGCCGGGCTTGCAATAAAAACGGCCACTCGCGCCATTAAAAGAATTTTTTACGCTGGGACGAAGGCAGGATTTTTAGCATCTCTCGATATTTTGCAACCGTTCGACGAGCAATTTGAATGCCCTCTTTCGCTAAGAGTTCAGCAATTTTTTGATCTGATAAGGGTAATTTTAAATCTTCTTTGGCAACTAAATCTTTAATTTTTAGCTTCACAGATTCACTGGCTAAATCATGACCATCCGAAGAAGTGATTCCAGAATTGAAAAAATATTTTAACTCGTAAATTCCTTGTGGCGTGTGCATATACTTAGATGTCGTGACTCGACTAACAGTCGATTCATGCATGCCAATATCATTGGCGATGTCTCTAAGAACCATCGGCTTTAAAAAGGCTGAACCTTTTTCAAAAAATTCACGCTGATGTTTCACAATGCTTTCTGCGACTTTATAAATGGTTCTTTGTCTTTGATGAATCGACTTGATCAACCACACGGCTGATTTTAATTTTTCTTGGATATAGTCAGTGTCCTTTTTATTGGCACCGGCTCCTTTGGTCAGCATATTTTTATAAAAATTTGATATTTTTAAACGAGGCAGGCCATCTTCATTAAGCGAAACACTAAAGTCGTCGCCCACTTTATAGACGTAAACATCAGGGCTGACATAATGAGTGTCCTGCGGCAGGAAAGAACGCCCTGGCTTAGGCTCCATGGAGTATATAATTTTACACATTTCAATGACTTCGGCGATGTCTTTGTTCGTCGTTTTTGCGATCGCTTCGTAGTTCTTTTTTTCTAGATCCTTCAGATGATTATTAATCAAATCAACGAGATCTTTTGTATCTTCTTCTAAATGCTTGGCTTGAACCAAAAGACATTCTTTAAGATCTCTTGCGCCGACGCCCGGTGGATCAAATTCATGAATAAGACTTAAGGTGTCTTCTAAATCTTCAATCGGAATATTTTCTTCTTGGCAAATTGTGTCCAACGGAGTTTTTAAATATCCATCATCATCAATATAGCTAATAATTATTTCGGCGACATTTTGTTCGTACTCGCTGAAGCCATTCATCTTAGCCTGCCAAGATAAATGTTCATGCAAAGTTTCGCTGGTGGTGATGGAGTTTTCGTAATTCATGATTTCTTCGCTGCCTGACATACCCTCACGAGGAGGCTTCATATTGGCTTCGAAGTAATTTTCCCATTCAAACTCATCCTGTTTTTGAGGATCCTGAGTCGTTTGATCTGGCCCTGCCGGGTCAATAACCTCAGCAGCTTCTTTGATTCTTTTCAGGTCTTCTTCTTTTAAGTCCTGGGATTCTTCAAGAATCGGATTTTCCTGAAGCTCAGCATGAACTGCATTTTCTAGTTCCATGCGCGACATTTGCAAAAGCTTAATGGCTTGCTGCAGCTGCGGCGTGATCACCAGATTTTGGCTAAGATTCATGGTCTGGCGTAAAGCCATTTTTTGTTATCCCCTACAGTTTAAAATTTTCACCCAAATAAAACTTACGGGCGAGGTCACTTTGAGTGATTTCTTGTGAGCTTCCACTCACTTGAATTTTACCATCCTTCAAAATATAAGCATAGTCACAAATCCCTAAAGTCTCACGGACATTGTGGTCAGTGATCAGGACCCCTATACCTTTGGCCTTAAGGTCCCGGATAATATTTTGAATATCAGCAACCGCAATAGGATCAATGCCGGCGAAGGGCTCATCCAGCAATAAAAATTTTGGAGATCCTGCTAGAGCACGAGCGATTTCAACTCGGCGTCGTTCACCCCCAGAAAGAGAGTAGCCGAAGCTGTCTCGGATATGGGCAATTCTAAAATCAGATAATAAAAGCTCTAGGCGCTCTGCTCGCCTGACGCCATCAAAGCCATGGGCTTCAAGGGCCACAGAGATATTATCTGACACTGACAACTTTCGAAATATGCTTGGCTCTTGCGCCAGGTAACTGAGTCCAATTTGGGCTCGCTTGTACATGGGTTCTTGAGTGATCAATTTATCGTCCAACAAAATTTCACCAGCATCGGGACTGA
The DNA here is from genome assembly GCA_043780105.1 of Pseudobdellovibrionaceae bacterium. Taxonomy (GTDB): domain Bacteria; phylum Bdellovibrionota; class Bdellovibrionia; order Bdellovibrionales; family Bdellovibrionaceae; genus JAYWDA01. The sequence goes on from JAYWDA010000018.1 coordinate 3,759, forward strand.
CTAGACCTACGACCATATAAAAAGATGTTGTTTTACCTGCGCCATTGGGCCCTAGCAACCCCACAACTTGGCCAGCTTTCACTGAGAACGAAACATGGTCTACAACCTGTCGTTTTTTAAAAGCTTTTGAAATGTCATTTATTTCTAATAAACTGCCCATATCACATCATTTCTTTTTCTTATCATCCATGGTCGCTCGGACATTTTCAACTTTAACTTTTTTTCCACCATCAAGAAAAACAATCTGTTGGCCACTCAGTTCATCGTTATTTTGGAAAACCTTAGGGTGACCTAAGAACGTAAACTTATTTGCGTCAATATCCAAATTCATGGTTTCGCTAATGGCGTATTTATCGTCACTGCTCACATGCACTCCACCAGAAAGAATAATATTTTTCAAACTTGATTTATTTTTTTCGTAAACAAAAGTAGCGGCAGGTCCTTCAATTTTAGCGCCATTGTAGTGAATAACAACATTCCCAAAAAATTTAGCCTCATGATTTTTTCCGCTAAACTCGGCATGGCCGCAGGAAAGATCTATGACTTTATGATCGTTTAATTGTTTCGAGGCGCGAATTTGGCTTTTGACAAGCATTCTGCTTTGCTCAATTTCCACAACCATTTCAGAGCCTAAAACTTTTAAGCCTTCACCTTGCTCATCTTTGGGACCTTGCATCGAGATTGGTCCACGGCTGATAATTAACCTTTTCTTAGCATCGTAAATCACTTCGTCTGTTTGAAAAACGTACCCGTTCGTGGAATTAATTTTTACGTCGCCTGTAATTTTCATGCCTTTTGATTTCATATCGATTTTTCCAGAATGACCGGTCACGACAAAATCAATTTCTTCTTTATTATAAAACTGAACTTTAACGGTTTTTAAGAGCCAGGAAATATTTCCCTGGTTGCCTTCGGCGTCTTTAGCAAATAACTCCCAGTCATGCGATCCTTTTTGACTTTCCACCAAGTGAATTCCCGAGGCTTTTTGCAAAGCTTCATTATTGTCAGTCTTTGGATAGGCCGGCTTGGCCTCGGTCTCAAACTTTTCTAGGTGTTGTGGAAAAATAATCAGAATTTCGATAAACAAAAAAATTAAAATCGCAACAAAGACCATATTCTTAAATCGAGGCCCTGTCATAAATTCAACTTAATTTGTTTTTGGCTCATTGGGTTTCTTAGTGACTGCAAAATTAATTTCGCCGGCTCCCGCTTCGGTGACCGTATACATCACTTTTTTGACGGTCAAGATATCAACGTTTTTATCGGCTTCGATGGTGACCTTGTTCCAAGCATTAGGATCTTCTTTAGGATTCTGCACGGCTTGATCGACGGCATCTTTAATTTGTTTACCTAAGACAGCATTGTTTTCTTCTTTAGCCCTCTTTAGACCGGTTTTCATTTCATCAAAAAGCTTTTGAATCATCCAGTCTTTTTGATTTTTAACGTCGCTAAAAGTCGCAATCACTGTTTTATCTAAAATAATTTCTTTGTTTGAAACGACCACGACAAACGCGGGTTTTAAATCTTTTGTTGAGCTTGCTTCGGGAAGTGACAAATCTTTGTGCAAGATCAACATCTGCTCTTGACCGCTAAAGTTTTGCAATAAAAAGATGACTAGTACGGTGAACATATCCACCATCGCCGTCAAAGAAAGCATGGC
>JAYWDA010000019.1:0-1927 GCA_043780105.1 Pseudobdellovibrionaceae bacterium
CGGTAATCAGTGATGACCGCGTCTTCGATTCCAAAAACCGAGGGATGATAATCCTTCACCAAGGGAAAATAAATTTCGCCGTGATATTTCATCACGTGAGGACGATTATTCACCCAAAGTTCGGCCGTGCAACTAAGAAAAATTAATCCCAGGATCACAAACACTGAAAAGATCGCCACTTTATCTTTTTTAAATCGACGATAACGTCGGATATTTAATTCGTTCGTGATTAAATATTTTTCAACCAGTCCCATTATTTAAAATCAATTCTTGGATCAATCAGGACATAGACGATATCACTGAAAAGACGACCCAAAAGTAAAACGACCGAAGATAAAAATGTTAGACCCATCACCACATTATAATCTCGAGTCAGAGCGGATTTGTAACCGAGGAGACCGATTCCATCTAAGTTAAAAATGGTTTCAATAATTAAAGATCCGGCTAGGAAAACACTAAAAAAACCGCCAAGCCCTGTGGCGACAGGAATTAAAGCATTTCTTAAAGCGTGTTTGAAGATCACCGTTTTTTCGCGAACGCCTTTGGCTCGCGCGGTTCTGATGTAATCGGACTTAATCACATCCAGCATCGAATTTCTTGTCAGCATGGTCAGCTCGGTAAAACCCCCCAGCATGTAGCAAATGATCGGAAGCACGAAGTGATGAGCTCGATCTAAAATTTGAGCGACGACTGACATTGATTCATAATTATCGGACTTTAAGCCACCGATAGGAAACCAACTGAAATGGCTGCTACCCGCAAAAAATACGATCAGGAAAATTCCTAAAACCAAAGCGGGCACCGAGTAAGCAAAATACAAAACAAGTCCCGAAATTCGGTCCATGGGGCCGCCAGCTTTTATCGCCTTCAGCACACCCAGTGGAATGCAAATTAGGTAGGTCAGAATCAATGAAGCGATTCCAAACTGAAGTGACACAGGGAATTTACTAGAAATCACATCGATCACGGGCTCTTCATAAGTGAAGCTGTTCCCGAAATCCAATGTCGCAATATTCTTAAGCCAAATCCAATAGCGAACATGCACCGGTTTGTCGAAGCCATATTGTTTTTTAAGTGCGGCCACGATCTCTTCATTCACGCCTGAGGTTCGTCCTCCGCCGCCGCCGCCGCCGCCGTCACCGCCGCCGTCACCGCCGCCGGCCACTTTACCAAAGCGCATCTGCTGAAGCTTTTGCTCCACAGGTCCGCCAGGGGCCATGTTAATAAGAAAAAAAGTAAGGACTGTGATCCCTAAAAAAGTAGGGATCAGTAAGAACAGCCGTCTTAGGATATAAATAAACACAGACTATTTACCTCTATGGTTTCAGCCACCAAGTCGTATTTCCGACTTCGTACTTAAAAGTGTCGGCCGGCTGCTGAACTCGGCTGGAAACAGCGTAGAGATAATATCTGTCGTTAAAAAGCCAAGCGTAAGGCGCATCAGCCGCAATTTTTTCGTAAACTTGACGAAGCATTTTCATGCGCTTCGGGCGATCCACAGTCAAACGAGCTTCATCAATTAATTTATCCACTTCGGGGCTTTTGTAATTAATAAAGTTTGATCCCCCTGGAACAGCGCTGCTGGAATGCCAAATTTGTTTTGGATCCCAGTCGATGTCCCCACCACCCCAAGCCATGGCAACAGCATCAAAGTTTCCTTCATCAACTAATTTCAAGAATGAGTTCCACTCAAGATATTTAATTTCCATTTCGATGCCGGCTTTTTTAAGGTCTTCTTTGTACATCGTCCAATATTTTTCAGCTTCTTTATTGGCATGGATCAACGCAAATCGAAATTCAGATTTTTTGCCACCCACAGTTTTATCTAAAATTCCATTTTTGTCGGTGTCTTTCCAGCCCGCTTTCGCCAAAAGCTCAGTCGCTTTTTTAAGATCGTAAGGAATTGGTTTTACAGTTGTTGGAGAGT
>JAYWDA010000020.1:0-2385 GCA_043780105.1 Pseudobdellovibrionaceae bacterium
AAAATGGTGGACAGGGAAGGATTCGAACCTTCGTAAGCGTAAGCTAACGGATTTACAGTCCGTCCCCTTTAGCCACTCGGGCACCTGTCCGCGAGGTCCTTTACGTAAAACCAGTTAAAAAAACTGGAGCTGGTTATGGGACTCGAACCCGCAACCTGCTGATTACAAATCAGCTGCTCTACCAATTGAGCTAAACCAGCCTGCTTACATAAAAAACAGCCTGTCGGCACGATCTTTCGTGATTTCGACAACCGGGACTTTTTACTGGGAATACGGGCTCCGAGTCAAAGGTAATTATGGAAAGTAAAAAGTATTTTCTTACTTCTGAGAAAGTCGATGCTGACGAAAAGTTTCTGTCAGAGCGATAGCCGTCGCCACCGAAGCGTTGTAGCTCGCCGCATTACTAACCTGTGGGATGCTAACCAACTCATCACAAAGTCGCTCTGTGGTCGAGCGTAAACCTTTGTCTTCGGCACCAATCGCCCAGACGATTTTTTCTGGAAGCTTGAAATCAAAAATCGTTTTCTCGGCCTTGTGACTGAGGCCAAATATCCAGAATCCTTGTTGTTTTAGTTTTTCAATGGGAACGCTGAAGTTAACACAACACTCCACTGGAACATGCTCGGCACCGCCGCAAGCGACCTTGTGAACCGTCGGTGTTAAGTGAGCAGCACGATTTTCGGGAATAAAAATTCCATCAACATTCATCAACCAAGAAGTTCTAAGAATTGCTCCTAAATTATGCGGATCTTCGATGCCGTCCAAAATCAAAAAGGTCGAGTTTTCTTTGACGAGTGAGTCATCCCACTCGGGTTGACCTTCCTTCAAAAGAGCCGCGCCTTGATGAGTGCTGCATAAATTATCAAGGACACCTTCGGACTTAATTTGGATTTTTATGTTTTTTGCGCGTGCGATTTCTTCGAACTCACGCAGCTCCAATGAGGTTTCAAAACCATTTTTCAACCATAACTCTCGAATAGTTTTTGGGCGGATTTGAAAAGCTTCTTTGATGGCATGATGCCCGACCACTGCACGCCATGTTTTGGGAATAGAAAGTCCCTTGCCCGAAGGCTGTTGTGGCTGCCGAGATGGTCCCGAAAATCTTGGGGGCGGGCGCGGCACCGCTTTAACCGCTTCTTGACGAGAGAGCTTCCCACCTTTCGAAAACCCCTTCGTTTTAAAATCAAGGCGATCCTTTTTTTTATCTTCTGGAGAGCGGTAAGCAGGAGCTGGAGGGGAACGTCGAGCCATGGGAGTTTTCCTTTAAGAAAGAGTTTTATAAAGGAAATCTTGCCGAAAGGACATTTCAAAAAAAATTAAAGTAAAAAATAAAGGGGCTGACGTTCAAAATGTCTATGCTAAATTGTAAAAATGAAGCCCACAGAACCAGATTCGGTCCAAATTTATATTTTTCGACATGGTGAGACCGACTGGAACCGCGAGCGCCGATTTCAGGGACACACCGATATCGCCTTGAATGAAAATGGCCGAAACCAAGCCTTGGAATTGCGCAAGCCCATTGCAGATCTTAAACCTGAATTAATTTTAAGTTCAGACCTTTCCCGCGCTTTAGAAACAGCAAAAATAGTTTCCGAGGGACTTTTTATTCCTATTCATTTATCAGAGGCTCTTCGCGAAGCTCGCTTGGGCGCACCGGAAGGTCAGCTCCGTGACGATATTATTCGCATTTACGGAGAAGACAATTGGCAAAAATGGCTTTCTGTAGATCCTGTTCACATCGATTTTTGCTATCCAGAAGGCGAAACAAAAAGACAGACTCGCGATCGGGCGATGAATTTTATTTCTCAAGAAATTAAAACCCGGCCCAATTTAAAAACTTTAGCAGTATCGACGCATGGGGGAACTCTTCGGCGCGTCGTGCATCACTGCGAAGGCGCCCCAGCAGAGCCCATCCCCATTCCAAATTGCAGTTTGTATCATTTAGAACTTCAGCGCCCGACTGGAAGCACCGAGGGAAAGTGGATTTACCGTGGCGCCTTAAATATTTTAGATTCAGCTGACAAACTTTTTCGCTAAAGTGATTGCAATACGCGTTCGTTAACACAGGTCGGGTTTTTTTAAAATTGACACCAAACCAGGGTAAATTTACGCCACATGCTTTTAGGTTGAGAAATGAGGCCTGCCTCAGAACGATACAGAATAGGTTGTCGATCTTTCACACAATCTGACAAGCAAATTGGTTAATTCGAAAAACATATGTGCAAATTTAAATGCCAGATCTAATACGATTGTCTCAGATTTAGACATCCCAAATTAAGAACTTATCCATCTTTTTAATTAAAAAAATCTCACCAAAACCGATAGGGATATAGTATAATTAAGATATCTGAAGTTTGTGCCATCACAAGGTGGGGGGGGGGCGTG
>JAYWDA010000021.1:0-3149 GCA_043780105.1 Pseudobdellovibrionaceae bacterium
TCGCCTGTCATTAAAACTTGGCCTTCTACAATTAGCACATCCAAATACCCTCCGGGCATATGAACTTGGCAACTGGAAGTTTTATACTTTGCCATCATAAAGCTGGCTGCTGCAACAGCACCGGTTCCGCAAGCCAAAGTAAAATCTTCTACGCCGCGCTCAAAACTGACAGCTGAAATTTTTTGCGGTGATTGCTGAAAAAGAAATGTGACATTGGCTCCGGCTGGTCCCACTTGAGCAGAAGCTCGCATCTGGGCTGCTTCGGATTTATATTTTTTTAACTCATCCATATTTTGAACCTCAACCACAAGGTGAGGCACACCAGTATTCAGCCAAGCTATCGGCTGGGGCCAACTGGGAAGCGATAATGATTTTGAAAGCCATTCAACCTTGGGCATCTGCACTTCAACTGAGTTCTTGCTTTTGATCTGACATGAAACCTCTCCGGCGACCGTCTTTATATTTATCTTTTTCAAACTAGGGTCTTTTTCAAAAATAAAAAGCGCCACACAACGAGCCGCGTTTCCACAAAATTCAGCTGTCGAGCCATCCGAGTTGTAGAAATCCCACACATATGCGCCATTTTTTTCAGAATTTAAAAAAACGACTCCATCGGCACCGATGCCAAAATTTGGGTCAGATAAAACCTTTGTTAATTTTGCGCGGCGGGAGGCAGCAACATTTTCCCACGAAAGCAAAAAGCTATTTCCCGCGCCTTGCATTTTTGTAAAATGAAGCGGGCCCTTAAGCTCAATCATTGTTGCTATCTTTTTTTTTCTTAGCTTCAAGACTATTTTTTTTCTTCAAGCTTTCATTTTCTTGTATTGTTTTTCCATTCCCAATAAAGGCTGGCTCCGCAGGAGGCAACGGCTTGCCCTTGACCCCGCAGGATGGAAAAGTCAGCAACACTATCATCATTAGGATGGAGGACAAAAAAGGCATGCCCCATTAAATCACAGATTTTTAAAATTAGACAGGCATATCCATATGAGAATTGTACTCTTCAACTATCGTATTAAAATATTTCTGGGCGCGGTAACAGTTAAGTTCTGGCAGGGAGTTCTGTCGAATATATAGTTTTTCAATTCCTCGATCTGCTAAGCGCTCTTTTTGATGGGCGTGGAAAACGGCTCCAGCTGGAGTGTAAAGAACATATCTTTTGTTGGCTGGAAAGAAAATGTAAAGGTCAAAACCCAGGGGACCTTCGCCCTTAAAATCGTCGATTGGAACACTTAACATTCCGTCCAAGTTTGCCGGCTGGTAACTGCCGCGCACACCTTCAAGTGGAAAAAAAGCAAAAGCAATTTCGTTTTCTTTATGGATCGATTGCCTTAAAAAATCCGCATATTCTGTGGCCCAATCTAAAAATTCAACGGGTTTAATGTCGATATTGAAAGATTCCAAAGCTGAAACCGTCTCGTTTTGGTCTTTCAAAAATTGAATCAAATGTTTTCTTACGATTCCATTAAATTTTTCATCTAAATAGCAGTCGGCTCCAAGGACTGCCACCAGATAGCCCTGAAATTTTTCACACTCAATTAGCATGCATGTCATCTGGCTGGTTCTTTCGATTTTTTGAACGGGCAATTTGTTGGCATTTTCGGTTTCAATAATTTCACTAATAAGGCGTTCTGTCCCTAGAATCAAAAGTTGATTTTCAGGAACTCGTACATAGCTTGCCAAGGGCGCAGGTTGTTTGAATTTATAGTTTAAATTGGCATAATCAATGACGTCGGAAGTTCGTTCATCTTTGCTGTGAACCCTGAATGATTTTGGAGAAATTCCGCTGCGTTTTAATTCGTAGCTTCCTCTTATATCTAATGGCTGATTAAGCTGATTTTCATATTTTGAAAACACTCTCATTACTGCAGAGCCGGCACTGGGCGGGAAAAGCTTAAATGGACATTTCGCATTTTGTAACAGGCGATGATTTTCAACGGTCGCTTTTTGAGTGGTTGCAATCACACAAGTGCGAACTCTTTCTAAAATAAGCTCTGGTAAAGCAGATACATTTTTATTTGTATGATCCATACAAACTAAAACGGCGTCGGGCTTATTCTCAATTAAGTGTTCAAGAGCTTCCTTAAATCCATGGTGGCTGGTGACCGTCCAACCATTGGCCAGCAAATATTTCTCAGTGGACGTGAGGCCACCTGGTGAAGCAGGAATTATAAGAATACTTTTCTGCAATTCGATCTTCGCCTCCTGAAGTATCCTTTCGGCACTTTCTGTGTCGGTATACATTGGGCTTTAGTCTTATTTAAGGGTTCTGCGTCTGGCTCTTTAAAAACGCTTCGACTTCAGAAACACGAGTGCAAAGCCTAGGATCCAAAATAAATCGACGATAAATCACACCTGTCATATTTTGGCATTCTGTTTTATAGTCTTGCGCTGAATCTATGTTTGTTACCTTTTGCTCAATGTCTATTTTCCAAGCCCAGTATTCTTGTTCTGGATAATTTTTATCGATCTTTATAAGTTGATTGAGGGCCTCTTTGGCCTTCATTAAGTTCTTTTCTTTGATATTACGTTCAATCTCTAGGCTAAGCCATGGAATTGAGTTGGTTATTTGAACGCCCTCTTTGGTGTTTATATAGCCCACGAAATCATTCAAACAAATTTTTGATTGCGCTAAAACTAACGCCAGCTCATCATCCCAGAGGTTTATTTTTTGAACCTTCTGTGCCATTTCAAGCGCGCTTTTACACTCACCTTTGATTAAATTTTGGCGTGCGGCCTCAAGCAAAAGCGTCAGGTTTTCAGGCTCAGCTCGAAGAGCATCATTTATTTTTGCGATGGCCTGCGGGGGGTCAGTTCTTTTAAGCGACAAGGAGAACTCATAAGCTTGTTGAGATTTTTCTGAAATAAACACGCGAGACATATCATTCAGGCTTTTTTTAAGCTCTTTAAATGCCACGCTATTAGGTTTTTCGTTTTTTAATCCAGCAGTAAGAACTTCTAAGGCTTGCGGTCGATTTTTTTGTAATATTAGGTTTTGTGCCTTTTGAATAATTTCAGGATAGCTCTCTCGGCTTTTTTTGAGGGGGGCCGCGAGCAATGCGATCGGCAACAAAACCAAAAAGGAGGCCACTCCTAAGCGAGTGGCCTTGCTTGCAAACTTGAACATTACATCTTTTTAAAAGAAGTTA
>JAYWDA010000022.1:0-2753 GCA_043780105.1 Pseudobdellovibrionaceae bacterium
GGAACGGGACCCTGCTGAATCAGCTGTTTTAGATCAACAATTTGCGGAGCACTGGCCATACGTAAAAGCAGCATTTCAAGGACCAAGCCTGGATCCTGAGCGCGCGCAATATCTTGCGTGCCCTTTAAAGCCATATCAAACAAGAAATGCAAATCTTCTTGGCTTAAGGCCACGCCCATTTCAGCCAAGGCTTTTAATTCTGAGTCTGGAAGCTGCAAAATATCAGACATTTCAGAACCGGAAACTTTGATAATTAATAAATTTCGCACAGACTCTAATAAATCTTGCGAAAATATTTTTGCATCAAAACCAGATTTCGAAATATTTTCTAAAGCGGTTAAAGCCGCTTGCGTATCACGGGCCACCAGAGCTTTTAAAGTGTCCAGCAAAAGTCCGCGATCAGACAGGCCCAAAATATCGGTGCATAAAGCTTTCGTCAGTTGGCCATTCGTAAACGAAATAACTTGATCTAGTAAACTTTGTGAATCACGCATACTGCCATCACCTTGGCGGGCAATCAGCCACAGGGCTTCTTCTTCGTAGGCGACTTTTTCGGTGTCGCAGATCAGTTTTAAATGCTCAGCAATTTGGCGCGTGGGAATTCTTCTAAAATCAAAACGCTGACAGCGCGATAAAATGGTCTGCGGAATTTTATGCACTTCAGTTGTTGCTAAAATAAAGATCACATGCGCTGGAGGCTCTTCCAAAGTTTTTAAAAGGGCATTGAACGCGCTTGTAGAAAGCATATGAACTTCATCAACAATATAAATTTTGTAGCGACCAGAAGTCGGCATATGCATTACGCCACTTAAAAGATCACGAATATCATCAACACCATTATTTGAAGCGGCATCAAGTTCGCGAACATCAGGGCTTGCGCCGGCGGCAATTTCTAAACAAAACGTGCACTGACTGCAGGGAACAAAATCTTTGGCATTTTGACAGCGCAAACTTTTTGCTAAGATTCGCGCTGAAGAAGTTTTTCCGGTTCCGCGGGGACCCGTAAATAAAAGAGCATGGGGCAAACGATTATTGTGAAGAGCATTCCCCAGGGTTTGCGTGATATGAGTCTGACCGACCATTTCACTAAAAGATTGTGGGCGCCACTTTCGGGCAAGAACCTGATATGACAATGTCCCCTCTTTTTAAGAATGCTAAAAAGTGGCCGAGCCCCCCATATCACATAGTCCGTTGAACACCGTTGCTTCCTTCCGGACCTAGCGGATTCATCAAAAGCTCTATTGTATGGGACCCGGCCATGCTTGGTTTACCCCAGCGGGTGGGGGTTTTCACCGCTTAACGCAGCCCCCCGGTGGGATTAGTTTTGGCACCTAATTTGAATCTATACCCGACAAAGGTAATTTTCTACGAGGTTTTGTTTAATTATTCAAAATGATCGTGCGATTCTTATTAAATGGTTTCTAAGCGCGGCAGCATCCTCATTGTAGAAGACGATTTTGAACTTCGCAAAACGATTGCGGAAGTGATCAAAAACTGTGGCTACGATATTTGTGAAGCCGAAAGTGGTGCGGCGGCCTTGAAAAAGATTATCGAGCGTAAGCCTAACGTGATTATTTCAGATTTAGAGATGCCGAATGGCAGTGGCCTTGATCTGGCTAAAGCTATGACGAAACATCACTTAAAGATCCCTTTTGTTTTGTTAACCGGTCGGCATGAGTTAGATACCGAATGTTACACAGAGCCCACCATCCAACACATTGTTTTTAAGCCCTTTAAGCCGCAGGAAATACTTTCCCTCATTCAGGATCTGACGAAAGAAAAATAATCCGACTGAAAAGCCCCATCTTGGGCGGTGCTTTGCCTCAAAATATTTCCTAATGACTAGAAGCACTTACGCCCGTGGTGGCACTCGCATTGCTGCAACTTGATTGTGGTTTGCTACTTTTTGCAAAAGGAGTGCCTCATGGAAGATGGAATCCAGCAATTTATGTTCAGGAAAGTTATTATTCTTAACGATCAAGACACCGTCGAACAGGCCGCAAAGGCCATGGCCGAACATCATGTCGGATGCATTCTAACAAACTCCAAAGATGGGGTTTCAGGAATTATCACGGATCGAGACCTTGCTTGCCATGCATTTGGCGACGGCCTTCCGGGCGACACCATGCTAATGGATGTTCATACTCAAGAAGATTTAAATTACGTGGCTGAAGATTCGACTTTGACGGTGGTGATTGACCAAATGAAACGCCATGGGATCAGGCGGGTGCCCATTTTAAAAAAAGTCCATCATAGCAAATTGATTTGCGCAGGACTTGTCACCTTGGACGAATTAATTGTCGAGGGTTTAATTTCGATGGCTGACGTCCAAGAAATTATTAAATCACAAGTTCCACTTTTTGAAAAAAAGCCACTGGGTCGACTTAAAAAAAGAAAAGAAGCCAGGAAAGAACAAAGTTTAAATATCTTTTTTAAAACCATGGCAAGGCAAATGGATATCGATCGAAGTGAAGCAGAAATTCTAATTCTATTTTTATTAAAAACCCTAGTTTCCCGAGTCTCCCATCATCAAGCGATGGATTTAATGTCCAGTCTGCCGATGAAAATTCAAGATGATTTAAAAGACCAAAAACATGGCCCTGATCCATCTATTGATGCTCAACATATTTTACAACAGTTGCAGGTGAATTTTGGTTTAACTTCGGCTGCGGCCGAGAGAAGGGTCAAAGGCTTTTGGCTGGGTCTTGAGATGTATTTACTGAATAAAGAATGTCAGCATATTTTAAATCAAC
>JAYWDA010000023.1:0-6113 GCA_043780105.1 Pseudobdellovibrionaceae bacterium
CAAAGACGCTTTATTGAAAGCATGTCGAATTATGCCAGACAGTTTTTAAATAAAGCACCTAAGCCAGACATTGAAGGCATCACAAATATTCCACCAGCTATTTCCATCGAGCAAAAAAATACGGTGAAATCCAGTCGCTCAACTGTTGGAACAACAACCGAAGTGATTGATTACTTGCGCCTTCTGTTTGAAAAAACTGCGACACCTTTTTGCCCAACTCATAAGACCGCTTGTGAAAAAGAAAGTGTGACTGAAGCCACCGATAAAGTTCTAAAATATTTTCAAGGTCAGCGCGGCTACTTGATGGTGGAAATTCCAGAAAAAGGTCGTGTCGCTGAAGGAAAAAAGTTGTTAGCACTTCTGTTGCAAGATGCCTACTTAAGAATCTATATGCCTGCCAAAGAGATTCCTTTAGAAAAAAAATCACCTGCGGCAAAAGCCACAAAAAAGAAAATTAAACTTGTTGAAGAGTTTGATGAAAACCCAGGCCAAGTGATTGCTGAAGAAACATTTGGTGAAGTGATTGAAATCAGCACTCCACAGTTTATTAAAAGAGGCTTACCGAAAGCAACGTTCTATCTTGTCATTGATCGCTTGTCTTTTACGGAAGAAGAGCACGGTCGCTTAGCTGATTCCATGGGGCAAGCCTACGAAGCCAGCATTAAATATAATTTAAGCACGCCTGTTCGAAAAGCCATCGTCGTAACCTCTGAAGGAAAAAAGTTATCCGTCAGTGAAGAAGCTAGTTGTCCCATCTGTGCTTACACTCCGCCGCCTTTAACATCGGGCTTATTTAGCTTTAATAATCCCTTGGGCGCATGTCCCACCTGCAAAGGATTTGGCAATACCTTAGATATTGATGAGAAAAAAGTAATCCCCAATCCGACTTTAACTTTGAATGAAGGCGCAATTCATCCATTTACGATGCCAAGTTCTTCTTATGAAAAAAAGAAGATGTTGGATTACTGTAAAAAAACTAAAATTCCTTTAAATGTCTCGTGGGAAAAATTATCCAAAGCTCATCGCGATAGCCTTTGGAATGGCAGCAAAGAGTTTTTTGGCGTTAAAGGACTTTTTGAATATCTTGAACAGATTAAATATAAAATGCATGTGCGCGTTTTTATTTCCAGATATCGCAGCCCGTCCCTTTGCTACACTTGCCATGGATCAAGACTACGATCTGAAGTTGAATTTATTCTACTAAAGGGTAAGAATATTTCTTATCTTTCAAATTCAACCATCGAAGAGCTGTGCCACTTTTTTAAAACGATCGACCTTTCTGCATATCAAGAAGAAGTTGCTGGCGAAGTCCTCAAACAAATCCGCTCAAGATTAGATTTCCTGATTCGCGTGGGCGTTCATTATTTATCGCTGAATCGCGAAACCCGAACCTTGTCGGGCGGCGAATATCAAAGATTGGTTTTAGCCAATCAACTTGGAATGGGCCTTTCGCAGGCCCTTTACGTATTAGACGAACCAACTGTAGGCTTACATCCCCGCGATAATGATCGACTGATTTCTATTTTGAAGGACCTGAAGGATTTAGGAAACACCTTAGTTGTGGTTGAACATGATCACGATGTTATTCGCAGCAGTCAGAATATTATCGAGATGGGGCCAGGCTCAGGATATCTTGGTGGACAAGTGGTTTACTCTGGCGCCACCGAAAACTTTTACCAAGCGAAGCAATCAAATACCGCAAGCTACCTGTTAGGTTCAAAAAATCTAACACCTGCTCGTGAAGTCCGGCCCGTGGATTTAAAAACCTACAAATTCAAAATTGAACTTAAAGGCGCTCGTGGACACAATTTAAAAAACTTAGATGTCACGATCCCGATTCATCGTCTTGTTGCCGTCACGGGCGTCAGTGGCTCTGGCAAGTCAACTTTGATCACAAAGACTTTGTACCCAGCATTGGCTCGGGCCTTATCGATCGAATTTTTACCCAATCAAGAATACGATTCTTTAGAGGGCGTCCAAAATATTAAAAACGTGCTGTTGGTGGATCAATCTCCAATAGGAAAATCAGCTCGCAGTTCGCCGGTCACCTATTTAAAAGCTTTCGATGCTATTCGGACTATCATGTCTAGTGTTTTTGAATCAAAAGCTCGTGGTTACACGCCGGGAACTTTTAGCTTGAATGTCGATGGCGGAAGATGTCCCGCTTGCCGAGGAACCGGCTACGAAGAAATCGACATGCAGTTTATGGATAATGTCATCATTCCTTGTGATGTGTGCGACAGTAAAAAATATCGTCCAGAAATTTTAGAAGTTCAGTACAAGGGTAAAAATATTCATGAAATTTTATCGATGACTGTTGCGCAAGCCATGGACTTTTTTGTTGCTTATCCCCATGTTCGAAAACCATTAAGCGTATTAAAAGAAGTTGGTTTAGATTATTTAACTCTAGGACAGCCAGCAAATTCGCTGAGCGGTGGCGAATCCCAACGTTTAAAAATTGCAAAAGAGCTGTCCCAGGTTTCACAAAAATCCACCATGTATATTTTAGATGAGCCCACCACAGGTTTGCACTTCCGAGAAGTCGAACTGTTGATGCGAACCTTAAATAAGCTGATCGATGCTGGCGGAAGCGTCATCGTTGTCGAGCATAATCAGGATGTTGTCCGTGGAGCTGACTTTATTATCGATATGGGCCCCGAAGCCGGCCAAAAAGGCGGCCAAATTGTCGCCCAAGGCACGCCAGAGGACATCATGAAAAGTAAAAAAAGCCTGACTGGACAGTATCTAAAGCGTTACATTGAACGTACATGATTTCTGAACTTCGTCCTCTGCTTAAAGAAATGCGCCCGCATTTAAAAAAAGTCTATGTCGTCGCCATTACAGGCGTGATTTATTCCGTCGCCATGGCCCGTATGCTTTTAATCTTAAAGGATTTACAGGACAGCTTTGCTAAGGGCAGCACCAATCATGTTGCTGAGATCAGTGCTATTGCCATTAGTTTGGCCTTAGTGGCCGCCGTCAGTCGCTATTTTCATATTTTTTTAATGAACTTTATTTCAGAGCTTGTCGTGAATAGTCTGCGGGTCAAACTGCAGAATAAGTTTATGCGTTTGAATTTAAGTTTTCACAGCAATTACGCCGCGGGCTCGGGCGGACTTTTAAGCCGCATTTTGAATGACATAAAAGTGATTCAAGATGGCCTGCGCATGGTGGCTGATTTTTTTCGCGAACCTTTGCTTGCCGTGTTACTTCTTGGAAATTTATTTTACCTGAACTGGCGATTAACCTTAGCCTTGTTGATCTTAATGCCACCTTTACTTTATTTTTTACGACAGATTTCACGAAGTCTGCGCAAATATGTGATTGGTGGCCAAGAGAGTCTTGAAAAGATGACTTCAACCATCAAAGAAAGCCTGGATGGGGTTCGCATCATTCAGTCTTTTAATTTGGAAAATGTCTTAAGCCAAAAGCTACAAAAAGAATCTGGCGATTACTTAGAAATTCGCCGCCGAATACATGCTCGAGTTGAAATCATGGGGCCCGTGACGGAATTTGTGGCTACCTTTGTAATCTTAGGAATTTTCTTCTACTTCAGTAAAGAAGTCGCCGCAGGCACCATCACGACGGGTGCTGTTCTGGCTTACATTGCCTCGATGATGGCGATCAATCAGCCAGTTAAAAAATTACAAGAAAGCTACGTTCGTATTCAAGAAACAATTGTTGCGACCGACCGAGTTTTTGCAATCATTAACGAACCTTCAGAGGTTCCTGAAAGTACAAAAAACCTGCCTTTTCCTAAGGATTGGAAAACAATCACTTATAAGAACGTTTCTTTTTCTTATCACCACCAGGTCACGCTTAAAAATATTAGCTTTGAACTTCATCGCGGTGATCATGTCGCTTTTGTCGGCGAAAGCGGTTCCGGAAAATCCACGATCGTGAATTTGCTAGAAAGATTTTATGATCCGGCTGAAGGTGAAATTTTAATTGATGGCGTAAATATTCGTGATATCGATTTAAAAGATCTTCGCAGGAACGTGGCCTTAGTTTCACAAGATGTTTTTCTGTTCAGTGATTCCATTGAAAGAAATATTCAAGCCGGCGATTTTAATCGACCATTAACTGACGTCGAGCCTGTTGCAAAATCAGCCAATGCTCATCAATTTATTATTAGTTCGGGCAAAGGCTATAAGGGCTTAGTCGGAGATCGCGGAAATCTCCTTTCAGGTGGTGAAAAACAGCGGGTTAGCATTGCTCGCGCTTTCTTTAAGAACGCTCCTATTTTGATTCTTGATGAAGCAACCAGCGCCCTTGATTCAGCCAGTGAAGTTGAAGTGCAGAATGGTCTGGACCTACTGATGGAAGGTCGGACGGCCTTAGTCATCGCGCACAGGCTTTCTACAATTCAAAACGCTGATCGAATTTTTGTTTTAAAAAAAGGTCAGATCGTAGAGACAGGAACTCATCAGGCCTTGCTAGCCCTTAAAGGCGAGTACGCTAAGTTTTACGAACTTCAGAGATAAAAAACCTAGACCAACGTCCCCTAACGTATAAATAATCGACATAATTCCTATTGCTCATAAAGTTTGTCTAAATTTTTGACGAATAGCTTTTTGACAGTGCACGAGCGCTGATATCAAAAAGGAGCGTAGAATGATCAATTGGGAAGAGTTTGAGCACATACATGTGATCAAAAAACTCAAGCAGGTCCTGAGTTCATGGTGGAATATCGACGTTGTATTTACTGATGAGCGTGGCCACCTGAAGGGCTTTGATACAGAAAAAATGGTTTTCAATAATCCGGCCGTAGGCCAATTAGTGAATAAAGAAGTCTCGCAAGTGAACTTAGCCGAAATGGTTGTCAAATCTATCGACGATCTAAGGTCTTCGCAAAACAGATACACTTTAAAAAAGTGGGATCTGGGTGGCTTTGATGTAGGTATCTTCCCCATCATGATCGAAAACGACTTTGTTGGTACTGTGGTAGCCTTGGGATTTTTCAAAGACGACACAGCTCAACAGCGTTTTCAAGAAATCCGCGAGCGCCTAGTTGCTATGGGTTGCAGCTTAGATAATGTTGAAAAGTGCATGACTAAGATGAAGTATCTTGATGATCAAGATCGCCATCATTTCACAGAGCTTTGTGAACTTGTCGCTGGCGAGATTGTGACTTTACATCTGGAAATCACATCTCGTGAAACTCGCATCCAAGAACTTAATAAAGAGCTCGGAAATCGTTTCAAATATGACAATATGATTGGTAAATCAAAACCCATGCAACAGCTGTATGGTCTTTTGGATAAAATTAAAACAGCTGACACCACGGTTCTTATTCAAGGTGAAAATGGAACGGGTAAAGAATTGATTGCAAGATCAATCCATTACAATTCAAACCGTAAAGAACGACCTTTTGTGATTCAGAACTGTTCTGCATTTAATGATAACTTATTAGAGTCAGAGTTGTTCGGTCATATGAAGGGCTCCTTCACCGGCGCTGTAAAAGATAAAAAAGGTCTTTTTGAAATGGCTGATAAAGGAACTTTCTTCTTGGATGAAATTGGTGATACGTCACCAACGATGCAGGTCAAACTTCTGCGCGTCCTGCAAGAAGGAACTTTCATGCCCGTCGGTTCGACAGAGATGAGAAAAGTCGATGTCAGAATTATCGCGGCGACAAATAGAAATTTAAAAGAAATGGTTGAACAAGGCACATTCCGGGAAGATTTATACTATCGCCTGAATGTGATTAATATCCGAGTTCCACCTATGCGTGAGCGAAAAGAAGATATCCCTTATTTAGTGGATTATTTCTTGGGTAAAACGCACGAACAAAACCCGACCATTGTTAAGAAAGTTTTAACAAAGCGGGCCCTAGAAAAGTTGTATGACTATGCTTGGCCAGGAAACGTTCGAGAATTACAAAATGAAATTGAGCGCCTGGTTGTTCTTTCAACAGAAGATTCAAAGTTGATGGCAGAAAATCTGTCTCCTAAGATTTTAGAAGCTGGTGAGAAAAGCAAGGTCCAAGGATCACGTCTACAAGGTAAACTGAAAGACGCTTTGGAAGAGCTTGAACGCGAGATGATCCGCGAAGGTCTTCGTCGAACTGGATGGAATAAGTCCAAATTGGCAAAGGAACTTGGCATCAGCCG
>JAYWDA010000024.1:0-3737 GCA_043780105.1 Pseudobdellovibrionaceae bacterium
CGAGCCCTTCGCAGGAAAGGTCTTCCGTATCGGGCCATTGCGGACCTGTGTGGGTGCTCACATGGATCGGTACACGCAGAAATTTTGGCAATGAAAAAAGAAGATGCGGCAAAAAAACTTCTGGAAGAACAAGAAAAAATAAAAAAACTAGAAGAAGAGTCTCAAATAAATAGTCTTGGCGTTGCGGAGCCACAAAAAACTGAAGTGTCCAAGAACTTGGACAGTGAGCGCAGTTATCAATATTTTGAAACCGTCGATTAAACATCCATCTTCGGGGGCAAAGAAATCTCTTCGCCCCTTGCCTTTTTTAAGGCTCTGAAAGTTAATATGCTGACTTTCAAATTCCACTCAGCCATTGTCTACTGAGAACACCCATAAAATTTTAATAGCAAAGCCAGGTGACAAAGAGGTAATTGCCGCAAACCTTTTTGATACTGCACAAACCCTAGAAAGTAATATAAATCCTCCGCGACCATTTATAGGGTGTAGTAATTCACAAATTGACTTTTTAAATAGAAGCAACTTTATATAACCTTTATCGCGGGTGAATAAATGGCAAAAAACAAATCTAAAGAGCAGTTGTCGGCTGAAAATAGGGCGCTTAAGAGCCAAGTTCGTGGAAATAGTATTTCCAAGATTTTATCAGCTCTAATTAAATGGGGAGCCATAGCGTTTGTTTCAACCATTATTAGAGATTGTATTTCTTTTTTAGCTGGTAAGGTTACCTTCGCCGATATTAAGGTAGGTGCGGATCTCTTTACGATTGAATGTAAATGGGCCATAGCCTTAGGCCTTGTTCTTGGCTTATTAGGACTTTTTGTTGGAGCTTCGGGGTTCATTTTTGGATCGTTGCAGCTGAAAATTAAAAAAGGTGTGATAGAATCTAAAGATGAGCGTATAACGTCACTTGAAGCAAGATTAGACCCTAAACGATCAAGTAGTGGTTTGACTCCGAGAGGGGACACCAGAAAGGAAGATAAAGAATGATCATTATTTTTTCTCTCCTACTTGTATTTGTAATGTTCTTAATTCTTTGGTGGTACATTTTAGAAGCAAGACGACAGATGCATATCGACATTTTTCGTCAGGAATTATTTAAACTGAGGGATGACCTTTTTGACAAAGCTGCAGACGGTTTAATTGATTTTGATTCTGATGCATACGGAATGGTAAGAACGACAATAAATGGATTCATCAGATTTGCAGAGGATCTAACCATTTCAAGATTTATTATTTCAGCTATTGCCAATAGGAACCATAATCACCAAAAAGAGCATATTGAGCGCTATTCAAAGAACCTTAATGCGGCCATGGCAAAACTAAACTCATATCAAAGAGAATTGGTCGAGCAAACATATCGGAAGATGCATTTTTCTTTAGCCTTTTATTTAGTGAGGTCGTCTTTAACAATTAGCACGATTGTTAATTTGATGCGCCTTAGAAGAGGATTTAAAAAGTCTTCCTTTCGGGTGGCGCTTCCGTACTTGGAAATGCCTAAGATGATTAGTCGATGGGGAACTCTGGATGCCGAGGTTTCATTATCAGAGTCTGGCAGACTAGCCTAGAGCTGCGGTTAGTATTGTGAGCTGTCAAAAGCAAGCGGGATAGGCGCCACTGGGTAAGGTAAAGTCAATTTTTCGTGAACCAACTTAAATCATAAAAAACAGGCCGAGGTTTTACTCAGCCTGAAGTGTATCGAATTATTCTGTTTTAAAAGCTATTCTGACCGTCGAGAATCAAGTGAAACATGACCGCTGAAATGGCAGTTTTCCTTAAGGTACAACTTATTTAGTAAAGCTCGAAAGAATAACGCCTTCGTATTGGACAACGATGTCGTTTCCTTTTTCATCGTGATCTTTACTTTCGCCCGAAGCCGTCATTCGCAAACAGCTATTTGTAACCCAACCGAGTGTATGTTTCGTAGAATCCATATTGGCCACCGCAAATACGAGATAGCCATTATTAGAAGAGGTACCTTTGCCGCGAACTCCGCCGGCGCCGACAACGCTAAAGATTCCATCTATAAATTTAGCTTCGGCACCCCAAATCGCTCCCATCATAGGATCTCCGGTTAGATAAATTTGCGGCTCATTGTTTTTCATTTCAACCTTTAAGACTCCCTGCTTTTTGAGATAGAAAGCCGATCCAAGATCTGAATAGAGGGACTTTTCGTCAGCAGATTCAGACCACGTGCCACACCAGTTTTCTCCGTAACAGACTCGCCGTCTAACGTTAACCGTGAACCGACCTAAATTTCTTTCGTTGGAATTTGGAAGCGGAATCATGCTTTTTAGTTCTGTGCTCGACAGATGGGTTCCAGGACAACTGGCCGGATCAAATGGATCTGCTGCTGGCTGCGCAGTGCAAGTAGAGTTCACGCCCAAACTATAGATCGCAAGTGCGACATCATCAGGAAAATATTCATTTGCAATTCCAAAATGATGAACAGATTCATGCACTAATAATCGAATAGCACCAGAGATGTCATTTATACCCGAACGGCAAACATTATAAGATAAAATTATATCAGCCTTTGAGGCTGTCTGAGTAAACGCGCATGTGGACTGCGCATCTGTAATCCAGTGATGTCGACTCGAACTAATATCATCAGCGAGAGCTTCTTTATGCTGCATTATCCAGTCTCTGACTTCAGTCTTCACATTGACACTGAAAGAGCATTCTTGTGCGCTTCGAACCCGAGCCGCTGCGGATACCCTCGCATCTTCGAATAGAAAATGGAGTGGATCACCACCAGACCCAGTTTCGTTACCGGCCCAAGCGCCGAGTGGTATTAGTATAGCTACCAATCCCGCAATAATTTTTGTTTTCATAAATTCCCCCTTATTAATTTATTTGCGTCCGCTTAACGGAAAAAGCTGGACAACGAGTTTGAAGACTTCTTTTTTATTACTTGATTCTAGATACTGACAAAGTTCGCGTCTGAAATTTTTAATCTTTTCTTTCGCTTCATTAATTTTAGCCGGGTCAATCGCCATTGTAATGGCTGTGAAATCGCAATCTTCAACCGCATCTTGTTCAAGTGCGCGTCTCGCTAAATCAAGATTTTCAGTATGGCTTTTTCGTATTGCCGCATTATGAGTATTGGAAGTTGTTCGAATAGCTTTACCTGTCCAACACAAATGACCGCGCTTATTGCGCTCTAACAACTTCAATCTTTCAAGAATAACTAAGGCTTTACGAGCTTGACGAATCTGTATGCCTAGTCGACTGGCTATCCATTTTGGTTCATCGCTAAAATCAGGGGTCTCCGCCAAGGAAAGAACTGCAAAAAAATACCATTCAGAAATAAGATGATACTGATCCATATCAACAAGAGTGAAGGCTTCGTCAGACAAAGTCCGACTCATTTTTTCATTGCCTCGACCCTTATTGCTCAAAAGGCCAAGGATTTGTTTTTTCTTTTCTGGTTCAACATGAATATTGTAGAAAACCCTCTCGGCTGCCTTCTTAGTAATTCTTAGTTTTTGATTTAAAATCCCAGATACCGCCGCTGGTGACAGATTAAGCCGCTTTGCAAACGCTCTAAGCGAATAAGACGGGTTTTTTAGCTTCGCCTTACTGAATTCATTTTGAATAATTTGAAGAACTTCCATTTCTACAGTCATGATGTGGAGTTAAACCGTGATGAGTTCATTCAATCAACTACTTTTTGAACAAAGTGTTTAAAGATAGTTTTTAAACAGGAGGCGGAGCACAATTACGCTACAAAACACAAT
>JAYWDA010000025.1:0-4997 GCA_043780105.1 Pseudobdellovibrionaceae bacterium
TTTTTGATCTCCGACCGTCCACGGGCAATTAAAAATGCGATTTCTGGCATCGATCACGGCCAAGGTTTTACCCAGACCGCAATGATTCTCGATCCGCTCTTGATTGTCTAAAACGGTGAAATAACGATCAAATAAATGAAAGCGGCGAAGTTCCTTTTCACCACCCAATAAAAAAGCTTGTTCGGCGGCTTTTTCGTAGGACTCGACAAATTTTTGTGAAGAATCTGTGCTGGTTTCATTCACAGAATAAGTGAATTCAAAACGATCCACGGGCAGAGTTTTAAAAAACTGATACGTTGAAGCTACATCATAATGGTTTGGATCCATCACGCAATGAAGTTCCACGTAAGGAATTTTATCTCGTGATAAGGCCAATCGTTGCAAGCCCTCAATAATTTTTGCCGTAGAGCCACGCCCCGCCCTATCGGGGCGACGCGAATCATTGATTTCAGCAGGACCATCTAAACTGACATCAACGGCACAGCCGATTTCATTTAGCATCGCTATATTTTTATCGTTAAGTAAGGTTCCGTTGGTGGTCACCTTAAAACTGGCTGTGATATTTTTCTTGGCGCCTTCTTCGTTGGTGTAGTCGGCAATGGCTTTTAAGGCGTCTGGATAAAGCAAAGGTTCGCCACCTAAAAAGCTGATATGAAAAGAACTTCCAGGAGTTAGTTGATCCAGGAAAAAACGAATCTGCGGCAAAGTTTTTTCGACTGAGATTTTCTTGATCGCATCACCATAAGTTCCATCGCCACCGGCTGCGCAGTAAGTGCAATGCAAATTACAAATCTGTGTGACGTTGATCGTTACACTTCGAATAGTGAATTTTAACGGGATGGCAGTGGCTTCAGGATTTTCACTGGTTTCCCATTCCCGAAGTTCGATAGCAGCTTCTGAGGAATCAACGGAAATTGGATCCAGATATTGGGTGTCCGCTGTTAGGAAGCTTGTTGACGGTAATGACTGCCAAGCCTCTTCACTGATTTCTGCAAGTTCCATATTTCGAGAGTGAAATGCAAGCGGACTGTCCGCACCTTTTTTGAAGGCAACGAGGTCTTTAAAGCGTCTTATTTGTAATCCACTTTGTTGCATGATCTTTCAGTCCTAACTAAGAGCTCGAGACAATAGGTGTCGTTTTGACACTGATGACCGGGCCGAGGCTAATAATTGCAAGATCAGGGCCGAAAGAACTGAGCCTAAACTGTTGGAAACAGTGATTTTTCGGTGTCAAAAGGGCTCTTGAATAGGAAAGAAATTACAGTTTCTAGAGTTTTACTTCCATGCCTTCATGGGCAAAGTCCCAATCAAAAGGTGGCAGGGCTTCGTTAGAGTCTTTCGCGTTTTCAAGGCGCCAATTATAGTACTCTTGCGTTTGGCGTTTGATCTCTTGAATTTGATAGATGGTAGCGCCTGGATCGTGATGGGCAAAAAGGACCTGTTTAATATTTTCACGAAACGCTAAGTCCAGTCCAATCTGAGCCGCGCTATGACCCCAATTGGCTTTTTCAGCCAGCTCGGGAAACGTATACTGCGCATCGAAATACATCAGGTCTGCCTTTTCATACAAAGGCAAATCTTCGCCCATTTCTTCACGACTGACGCGCGTACCTTCGGTATCTACGCAGTGAGCGTAAGACTTTCCACCATTTTCAATTTTATATCCCCAGCAGGGGTCGGGATGATCCAGCTGATACGGCGTCACTTTTAAATCACCGATCATAATGGGTTTACGCGGTTCTAGGGTGTGAAATTGAATTTTAGCAGACAGTTGTTCGTAAGGAACAGGAAAGTAAGGCTTTCTAAAAACTCCGCGAACCATTTCTTCTAGCTCTGGTTGCACAGCGTAGTAATGAATTGGAATTCCAGGCATAAAGTGCGGCGTAAAAAAGGGCAGACCGATCACATGGTCCCAATGGAAATGAGTCATAAATATGTGGAACGGACCTTTGGGGCGTCCATAAGTTCCACTCATAATTTTTTCACTTAAAATGCGAATACCACTGCCGCCATCAATAATTAATTGTGCTTTCGGACTGTAGACTTCGACACAAGTTGTAGCTGCACCGTAGCCACCAACGTGCGGAACATCTTGCGAACTTAGAAACTTTGTTATTTGTGAAGAGTCTCTATAACCTGCAGCAAAAAAGCTGCGCATCAGGCCGTCAATATGAACGCACCAGTCGTAAGGAATTTGCGTTGAAGGAAGTGATCCTCGAACGCCCCAAAATTTTACATTAAAGGCATTGATAGACATACCCCTACAGGATGTCATGCCGGTCTGATGTTTCAATCGATATTTTGATTTCGGTCAGGGGTCGGGTCGAAAGGAGAGTTACACGTTGTCGTAATTAATCACAACGTCAGACCTTGGTCTTGTCATACATGTTTTTACTACTAAATTTGCAGCTGAATTTGGCACCGACGATATGATTCCTTCGCACGAAATAACATCCCCTTTTTCGACGCGAGCTTCGCAAGTTCCACAAATTCCCTCTAAGCAGGAATAGGGTGGAGCGAGATTTAATTTAACAGCAGTTTCAAGCAGACTTTCCATGAGAGAGACTTCTGCAGTTTCGGTGCGACCATGGCAAGTGATTTGACATTTCATCAGCGCGTGCCTTTTTTAAAAATCAGTTCAACCGCTTGCGCATCGTCAGCATTTTCGACCGCGTTCATATCTTTTAACTTGGCTGCTGAAAATTGCTCTTTTTCCGTATTTTCGGGCCAAGCAAAATCAGTGGGCGGTTGGCGCTGGGCTAAAACGGACATCGTATCAATCCAAACGGGCACAGCTCCACTGGCGCCAGTCAGCCCCGTTTTTTCATTCTGATCATATCCGACCCAAACAACAGTCGTCATTTTTGGAGTAAATCCTGCAAACCAAGTGTCTTTGTAATCGCTGGTGGTCCCTGTTTTTCCAGCGGCGGGTCTGGTGAATCCACGAGCTAAAACAGCTTTAGCGGAACCCGTTAAAACGGTTTGCTTCATCATTCCTACCAGAGCCGCAACGGAAGCGGGATCCTCATAATCTGTTGAATGGGATTCGAATTGATAAAGCGAGACACCTTTTAAATTTTCGACTTTTAAAACATAACCAAGATCAGGTTTTCGTCCCATTTGCGAAAGCGACATATAGGACCTGAGGACTTCAATCGGATAAAGTTCAAACGCGCCCAATGTCAAAGAAGGAAAAGGTTTTAGTTCAGATTCAATCCCCATTTCACGAGCATTCTGAATAATTTTATCAAGTCCTGCCTGCATCCCGACTCTGGCGGTTGAGGCATTTAAACTATTTTTAAGCGCAAAAAATAAAGGTACTTGGCCGTAATATTTTTTTCCATAATTTTCTGGAGCCCAGGATTTTCCTTCATATTTGATCGTGTATTTTTCATCCAGCACAGGCGTCGTCGGCAAGTACGGTTGGCCTTCTGGTGTTTTTGACTGAAGCGCACTTAAGTAAACAAAAGGTTTCATGATCGAACCAATCTGCCGATGACCGTCGATCGCACGATTAAACTGAGTTTTTCTAAAACTTCGGCCACCCACCAAGACATGCACTAAGCCCGAAGGGGCGTCACCACTAAGGACGGCGCCCTCGAGGGAAAGGCCTTTGGCTTTATTGGCTTTTAACTGTTTGTTACTTTTCTCAAGCTCAGCTAAATGATTTTGCAAAGACTCTTGTGCCCGCTGCTGAGCTTGAAGATCCAACGCAGTGTAAACTTTCACACCTTGGGTCGGTAAATTATTTTTTGCTAAAAACTTTCGAACAGCATCAATGTAATAAGGAGCCGTTTCTTGCGCTTGGGCTTTCGGAGTCGCTTGCGTCAGTGGTTTTGCATCCGCGGCAGCTGAGTCCTCGGTGCTGATCAAATTCAGTTCGCGCATTTTTCCTAAGACCAAGTGCCGCCTTTTGCTGGCATTTTCTGGTTTTTTCCAAGGATTATAAAGGCCTGGGCTATTTAAAACAGAAGCTAGCAGTGCACATTCATGCAATTGAAGATCTTTTAAATCTTTTTGAAAATAATAATCGGCGGCCGCGGCAAAGCCATGAATTCGAAAAGCTCCGCTTTGGCCCATGTAAATGATATTTAAATAAGTTTCTAAGATTTCATCTTTTGAAAAGCGAGCTTCCAAAAGAATAGCCATAATTAACTCTTGAAATTTTCTTTTATAAGTTTTTTCGTTGGTCAAAAAATAATTTTTCACTAGCTGCTGCGTGATGGTGCTGCCACCTTGAGCTTTTTGTCTTAAGATCACATTTTTATAGATGGCTCGCATAAAGCTGGTGGTGCTAAAGCCTTTGTGCTCTAAAAAATTTTGATCTTCAATGGCCATCACTGAGTTAATGCAAGCTGTAGGAATGTCACTTAATTCAATTTGTTTTTGCAGAAGAGGCTCATTATCCAAGTACTGGGCCATTAAAAGGGGCTCCAGTTGTAATTTTGAAACCATTCCCTGCGGATTCCAAAGATCTGCAATGGATGTCGCGTTCAGGAAAATCCACTGAACTTCTTCCGCACGCGTATTTTTTCGAACAAAAGCAAAGCAAGTTTGCCAATCTTCGGCTAAAACCTTTTGCGTCTTTGCCATGCATAAAGCGTGATCGCCGCGAAAGTAATCTCCAGGCAGCAAAACTTGATTCGGGGCCCTTGAACGATAGTTGTTTCGCTGCAATTCTTTTTCGATATCATCTGCCGACCAAAGGTCGCCTTTTTCGAAAGTCACGGGGTAGGCGTAAAAAATCGTGGGCTCTAGCAGCTGCTTCTGAGCCATCTTTTCGGTCATCAGCCCATCCAGATGCCAAAAGGCGACCGCAACGCCGATGATAAAGAGCGTCAGAACGATTGTAAACACAAGTAAAATGGTCTTTAATCGGGAGCGAAACAACATGGTCCCAAAATACCAAAAAGGGTGACGAAAACAATGAAATTGACGCCCATTCAAATGCAAGCGCTGGCACATAAAGTTCTGGACCATTGGAAAAAGCAAAACTT
>JAYWDA010000026.1:0-2122 GCA_043780105.1 Pseudobdellovibrionaceae bacterium
ACATTCGTAACATGGGATCAGGGTAGGGCAAAAAGGATGATAAGAAAATACTTTTCCGGATCCTTTATTATTTCAGGTATTGGTCTGCTGATGGCGGCAGGGGTTGGCTGGATTTACACTCATACCGTCACCGGTCTGCTTCAAGCTTTGATGACGGCTTCGATTTTAGCTTTATTGGAAGTTTCATTGTCTTTTGATAATGCCATTGTTAATGCGGTTGTCTTGCGGGATATGACCCCTCAATGGCGGCATCGATTTTTAACCTGGGGAATGTTAATTGCTGTCTTCGGAATGCGCTTGGTTTTTCCTTTAGTGATCGTGACGGCCGTTTCTGAGATTTCACCTTGGGCCGCTTTGAAAATGGCGGCTTTGGCGCCCGACGAATATGCTGCGATTATGCTAAAGGCTCATCTTCAAGTATCTGCTTTCGGGGGAAGCTTCCTTATGCTGGTGGCGCTTAAGTTTTTCTATGATAAAAATAAACAAGAGCACTGGATTCATTGGTTAGAAAAACCAGCTGCTCTTTTAGGTCAGGTGAAAGCTGTTGAAGTCGGCATTACGATCGCACTTTTGATGTTGGTCGGTCATTATATTAAGGTCGAACAGGCTCTTCCTTTTCTGTACGCGGGACTGATGGGTGTTCTTATTTTTCTTGCCGTCGATGGTCTTGGCGATTGGTTGGAAACCGCCGGTGGGCCTACCAAGAATGCGCAGCGAGCAAGTGCGGGCCTGTTTATTTATCTTGAAGTTTTAGATGCGTCTTTTAGTTTTGATGGTGTGGTGGGTGCGTTTGCCATCACCCACAATCTTTTTATAATTATGATCGGCTTAAGCATCGGAGCCTTCTTTGTGCGAAGCCTGACGATGATGTTCGTTGAGCAACAAACCTTAGCGCGGTTTCTTTATTTGGAGCACGGTGCTTTTTACGCCATTGGCGCATTGGCTGTTATTATGCTGTTTGATCCACTTCTCCATTTTCCAGAGTGGTTCACAGGATTGATTGGTGCCGGAATTATTGTGCTGGCTGTGATTTGGAGTGTGAAGAAGAATCCCAAAGGATTGTCAGCCCGGATGAAATCATAATAACAACTGCGCCGGCCCATTGAATAGGTGTCAGGCGCTCGCCAAGAAGTAAATAACCAAAAGCAAACGCAAACGGGGATTCGAGCAGAAATAGCATACTGGCTGTTGTGTCTGATAGAACTTTTTGACCGCGAATTTGAAAAATAAAAGCAATGGCACTTGAACCTAAGCCAAGAAAAATCAGCCCACCCCAAGCTATCTGAGAGGCTCCCCAAAAATGCCAGGTCCCTTGCAGGACCATAAAGGGCGAAATAAAAACAAAGCAGAAAAAAGTTTGCCAGTTATTAAATCTAACCACATCTTTTACATGTCGTGAAACACGACCTAAATAAATAATATGAAGCGCACCTGCAACAGCACAGATCAAGGTCACAAGATCGCCTTTGTTCATCGAATCAAAATGACCACCCATCAAAAGAAAGGCACCAAGAATAGCGATGGCGACAGTCAAATAGACCTTCGCGTCTGTTTTTACTTTAAAGAAAAAATGATTTAGAACCGGAACAAAAATAATATAAAGCGTCGTTAAAAACCCACTGTTCGTTGCTGTTGTATAAAGCATGCCGATCGTCTGCGGGATTAAAAATAAAGAGAGCAGTGCAGCGGCTGGGATAGCTCTACGAGCCTCAGAAATATCGAGGGTAAAACCTTGGCGAAAAAGTCCAAAGTGCAAGAGCTCGCCACAAAAAACACCAATGATAAAACGATAAAATAAGAGCTCCATGGGTGAAAAACTTTGCAGGCCCCACTTGGTGGCAACAAATGCAAATCCCCAAATCGAGGCCGCAACAACAAGTTCGATCACAGCCCGACGACGGGTGATGGGCTTAGTCAAAGGCCTCAGACCAAACTTGAGTTTTCTCTAGGCCGTCCAGTTCAAGAAGCTGGTGTTTCACTTCTTTGATCATACCGCCATTGCCACAAAGATAAAATGTTGTCGGTATGGATTTATAATCAAAGTCTTTTAAAAAGTGTTGAACATAGCCTTTTTTGCCAGTCCAGCTGTCTGAGGGACGGCTAAGAACATATTCATATTCAA
>JAYWDA010000027.1:0-11738 GCA_043780105.1 Pseudobdellovibrionaceae bacterium
TTTTTGATCCATTTTTTCTTGATCAAAAACAGTTAATATTTTCTCATAAAAAAGAAGACAGCATAAAGTTGAAGGCAAGTCTGTGGCTGGAAGTCCCAAATTAATAAGAAAGGTGGCCTTGCCCCAAATAAGAAGGGCGACCCCACGACAAATCCAACCCAATAAACGCAGTTTCTTGGGCAAGTAAAAAACATTTATCAAATAGACCCACAAAAAAACAATCGAGGCATAATCCATCGAGGATTGCCACCTTAAAGCAGGATTGGAAAGACTTGAAGTCATGTGCCAAATTGAATTAAATCCTAAGCGCTCATCAAGGTTTGCAAGTCCAAATACAATTTTATTATTCCTGATCCACGCTAGCGTTGGAAAATGGTAGGCCAGTACATCAGAGTACAAATTGCTATCGAAGGCATATCCCGCAATCAAGATAAATAGTCCCACCCCCAATAAATAAACTCGAAGGTGAGTAGAAGGCTTTGGCGTTTGCAAGAATTGTATAACAAATAATACCAGACCGACAAAAACGATGCCGCCAGTGAGTGCGGAAAACAAGGGCGTGAAAAAGTGCAGAGTCAGCGCCAAATGGGAAGAGGCAATCATTCCAAAGAGAAGACTTGCAGGAAAAAGCGGCTTTTGCGAAAATAAAAACCTATAAATTAGGTTTCCCCAGCCGCTCATGCCAAGCATAAAAAAAAGACTGACGAGCAAGGCTTCTAACATTAACTCGCTCCTAGACTTCAATCACAAAGAGCAAAGACTGACCCAAAGGTATTCGCAAAGTGCCAGAAAGAAAATTATCTATTGGTTTCAGCAGGGGACAGAGTCGTTCAAAACTTTTAACCGCTCCTAAGCCAATTTCAGTTCGCTGAAGGACTTTATTCATGAAAAGCCAGCCTGGCAGGCCAAAGATATTAAAGTAGCGGTGATAAGTCTTAGCTTTAATCTTGTTCTTTTCTAGAATTCGAAGAAAGTTTTTATGCGAATACCTGCGGTAGTGCCCGTAAGCCTTATCCACTGTCCCAAAAGCCCACTGATGAGCCGGAACAAACGTTACAATACGCTTCGGAGACCCGTCGGGATTGGCTTTCAAAATTTCAAGAAAACTCTGAATCACTGAGGCATCATCTTCGACGTGTTCTAAGACATTAAAAGAAACGATCGTATCAATTTTTTTCTCTCGAAATGGCTGGGCCCAATCAATATCTAGATTAACCAGGGCTGTTTGCACGCGGGGATCCTGACCAAATTTATTTTCTAGATTTTCCTGAAGGGTTGGAAAAAGGTTTGCGGAAGCTTCCGTAATAATTAAGTTTTTCCTGACAGGAAGCCACCGGGATTGATTGCCGATCCCGGCACCGACCTCCAAGATACTTTCTCCTAAATAAGGCAGGATGGTATCAGCAATCCATTTTTGATAATTTTTGGCCTGGGATAAAATTTGAAGTTCAAAGGGAATATCTGTCATTAGTCACAAAAATAGAGTTTTTTTTGGTATTAATCAATCTCCGATTAAGAAAAATCATGTAGACAGACGAAAGAATAAAATGAATCTTAGATCCCATGTCCCTGACCCAAGCGCTCGAACATTTTTTCAAACCCGAAGTCAGAAACAGCGCTGCCGAATTTATTAAAAAAAATGCTGTCGTGATCTCAGTCGGCTCAGACACCTTGATTGAAGGCTACGTCAAGGGTTCGACATCCATCAAAGTATCGCTGAAAGCCGAAACCATCGAGGACGACACTTTTTATGCTGACTGCTCATGTCCTTCGTCGAAAAAAGGCCAATTGTGCAAGCACATCTGGGCCATGCTTTTATGGACTGAAAATAAATATCCCGATTTTTTATCGTCGAAACAAAATATTGAAAAAAAATCCACCGAAGATAGCCCAAAGCAATCGGCCTTTAAAGCTAAACAAGACGATTATAAAAAACAGCAGTACCAAAAACAAAAATTAAGAAATAAAGCGATCAAAGACGAAAAGAAAAAAACTAAATTCCAACCAGCTCGTCCTGAATATCCAGAAGACGTCGAAAAGGCGCTGCAATTTTTTGCCGAAAATGGCTTTCCCATGGAAATTCCTTTTGAAGAAGAAGCTCTAAAAAACGCCAAGAAAAAGCTTTCCAGGGTGTTCCATCCCGACATCGGCGGAAGCCATCAGGAAAGTGTGGATCTAAACGTAAATTACGACGTGCTGATCCGCTATCAACAGGACTGAGTCCAGGTCTAGGGTTAAGAACCTGCTTTATCAAAGCACCCATCTTGTAATATGATTTCAGGCATAACAGTGACGGAGATCCATAATATGAAAAATCAGACAGGTGCTCGAATTATTGTACGGCTTTTAATAGCATTTTTCGCTTTCCAAGGATTTTCGTCGTGTGCTTCAAGGGGCGAATCGGCCGAGACTCCTGCTGTTGCCGACGATCAGCTGGCGGGCCTTGAAGAGCCTAAACCGCTGGAAGTTGCCCCCCTTAATCCGGACACTCCACAACCTTTACCAGTCAATACAAGCCCCGTGGTCGAGCCTCCAACGCCGTTCATCCCCCCAAAAAAAGAAATTATAGAAAAGGTGCCGTCGCCAAAAAAAGAAAAAGCCCCGCCAGCTAAAAAAGAAAAGTCGGCTGCAAAAAAAACGGCTGATAAATCAACTGAAAATGGAATCTTTAAAACGACCACTAAATCTTGCGCAATGAAAAGTAAGCCCAACGCAAAATCGGAGACTTTAACGACTATTCCAAAAGGCCGAAAAATTTGGGTCGAAAAAAAGGGCGCATTCTATAAAGTTTCTAGGGTCAAAGGCGTTGGTTACCTAGCAACTTCTTGCTTCTAAAATGCGAATTCGGCAGATGGGCTTTTCATCAAAGTTAAAAGCCCACAAAAAAATTCTGACTCTTGAAACCTTAAAATTCATAGTTGAATATTTATTCGATGGCCATGCAAAGATGGCCGCCTTGAGGTCGGGGATCCCCGAAACCTATGCAGCCCGCCAAGGCCAGTGGCTAAAAAAACATCCTATCGTTGTCCAAGCGCTAGAAAGCGAACTGGACGAGCGCGAAATTCTAAAGCTCAATAAAGCCATCGCAGAAATTGAAAAACAAATGGGAATTTGCAAAGAGATTTTAAATCTGCATGAGTTCTGAATTCAGGCACGCGCGTTGCATTTCACTCCCGCATGCGCCTTCTTCCAGCTCTTTTTACAGTTTTCTTTCTCCTAACCCCCTCATTAGGGTTTAGTGCTGATTCCTGTTCCGGACTGTTCACTTTTCCGCAAGGTGAACAAAAGTTAGTCAGCCTTAACCGCTACCAATTATTAATTGGCGAAGTGCCGAACCTGGGTGCCAAGGTCGCATCCCCCTTAATTCAGTATCCAAACTACACCTTAGATCAAGTTGAAAAAGCCGGCACCACGTGGAGCCTTCAGCACCCCTTATTAATTGAAGTGCCGCTTTACAGAAAAACGATTCTTGATAAAATCGCGAACCGAAGCATTTTTTTAAATTCTGAAGAAGACTATGCTCCTTATCAAATGGTTGCAACTCGATCCGCATTTTTTGAAAGTTACCCAAGTACAAGATCTCCGATTGAAAATATTCGAAAAAAATCCATTGAAACCGGTGACGAGTGGGCGTTTCTTTCAATGGACTTTTTTTTTGAAGGAAGGCACCACAATATAATCTCAAAAGCATTTACATCAGGAAGCTCCTCTGTAATTCATGCTAAAGATGTGAAATTAGCTCTAGAAGACTTATCAGATCAGGCCTTCGCGAAGTTTGGTGCAATTCAAATTCCAGTCACTGATTTTAGTTTTTTTCACACCCATCCAGGACGAATTTTTTTACCGTTATCATGAGAAGACATTGCGGCCACTTATTCATTAAGAAAAGCCATTAAGATGGAATCAACGACTTTCCGAGTGCACGCCATCGGTTGGAGCGAAAAGGATTATATTTACAGGAAAAGTTTTTTTGGAGAGCCGGAAGGAACAATTCAAGATCTGCGCGTAGAGATCCCTTATAATCCTTTTTGAGCCCAGCCCGTATAAGACATCAGTGTCGAGCGCGTCCAAGTGAACTTAAAATTTTCATCCACTTCTTTTTTAACAAGCATCCTAAAAAAAGAAGAATTCAGCTGCGGGCGTAAGCCACGTAGGTCCTTTACATGTAATCCTAAAGGTTCCATCATTGTTTTAAGCTCACTCGGCTTAATAAACATTTCTAAAATATGTAAATCTTTTGGCGTATTTTTAACAAACCACTCAACACCTTTAATCACTAGTAACCAAGCCAACCAATTTCGATTAAACGTGTGAAAGAAAAAAGAACCGCCTGGTTTTAAAACTCGGGAAATTTCTTTTAAGACTAAATCAGGCTTAGAAACGTGTTCTAAGAAATCCATACAGGTCACTGCTTGGAAGCTGTGATCTTCAAAAGGCAAAACGTAGGCATCGCCATAAACATATTTTGCGCACTGGCTATGATCATACAAATGGGCGACATCTAAGCTTTCTTTCGAAAGATCAAGCCCTGTGACAGACAATCCCTTGGCCGAAAGAAAATTAGATAAAAACCCTCCACCGCAGCCAACATCTAAAACGTTGGCCGTAGGATTTGTGGCCACCAAAGTTTCATAAACCCACTGATTGCGAACTTTGGATTCGGCCCGCAGTAAAGCAATCGGATCATCCTGAGCGCCATACCATTTCTGCCCAAGGCCGTGGTAGTAGTCATTATTTATTTTCTGACGATCAAGATCGGACTGTGTTTGGTTCATAAAGATTCCAATAGATAAGTTGATAGACCAGAAAAAGCCCCATCGGCGGTAACATCCATAATATTAACCATGGCTGTTCCTTATGAACCAGCCATGCAAAAATTAAAACTAAAGGATGCAGAACAAATAAAACCGCATGCAACCAATTTTCAAAAGCGTCGCAAAATTCAGTGTGGACCCATTCATCTTTTGTAATAAACAAACATGAAAAAGCGGCGGTCAGCGAATAAACCCAAAAAGGCAAAGCGGGAATAAAGGCCAATAAACTTAAAGGTAGAATTAAAAAAATAGTATCTAAAGGATGACCCCATCGCTCCCAGCGAGGCAGTGTGCGGCGCCAATGACAATAAAACTCATCGACTAAAATCGCTAGGGCTTGCAGACCTGCAGCGATCAGAAAAAGCGCGATCAAAGTTTTTTCATCCATACTGCGGCCACGGTCAGTCCCGGACCGAACGCAAATGAAATGACATCGGTGCCAGATTTAACTTCTGAATCTTGCAACACTAAATCCCAAATGTGGGGGAGCGTTGCCGACGACATATTCCCATAGTTAAATAAAACTTCGCGGCTTTTTTTCACTTGGTGTTCTTGTAGGTTTAACGCTTCTTTAGCAAAATCAATAATTTTTGGCCCACCGGGATGAATCGCAAAAACGGTATTTTCTGGTAAAGAGTCGATGTTCAAATCTTTTTTCCAGTCTTCTAAAAATTGATTCAAATTGTTTCCGATATAGCGTGGGACATCTTTTGAAAGACTCATTTTCATGCCAAAATCTGCACAAACCCATTTCATGGCGTCTTCTGTTTGTGGAAGAATCCGTTCACGCGCTTCCAAAATTTTAAATCCCTGCTTCGGAATTTCTGAGCTTAAGCGATAAACAGCCACGCCATCCGCAAATAAACTTTGGATGACCATTTGCTCAAGACTTTCTTCATAAAGATTGATGTGTAAGGTGCAAAGCTCAGTGTGAAAAATATCAATGGAACCTTTAAGTCCCTGCGCCATACGAATGGCTGGAACCGCCGCATAGCAGCCCATGTGATAGGCATGCAGAACTTGTGTTTTGCCTTGCCATTTATAAGAAGAAATTTTTTGCGCAGGGCTTGGCGAGGTATATCCTGTGCAAGTCACATGAATTAAATGATCCGGGGCTGTACGGTCTTCATAAGCTTGATTAAAAACATTGTGAGTCGTTTCTGCAAAGAACTCATTTCGCGCTTCGTGACCTTGATTTTTTTCAAGTTCAAGAATTCGCCAATCAGGTCCATCAGATTTAAATTCAGGCAGAAAAAAAGATCGTTTTTGAATTTGCTCAGGACGCACGGCAACTCGGGAAAATATTTTCTTTAAATCTTCAGGCGACTTGCCTTGTTTTTTAGCCCACGCCTGTGACAGCCAATTCAATGAATCTTCCTGCTGAAGGCTGTAGGGAGCTTTGATTGTTTTTAAGTCATACAAGTACATATCGGCCCTCACGTTCTACTGACTTAGCTGAGGACCGACAGCTTTGTAAAGGACAAGGATCAGGCGAAAGACAGGACTGTGTCTTGTCAGTGTCTGCCTTGTCCGCAAAGGACTCCATCAACAACAACATAGCCAGAGTCATGACCACCATTGGTCGCCGCGTGCACCCAATGGATGACAGCTCCATCTGGAGAGGCCGGATACCTGGGCGTTGGCTGATTGGAAGTGATATAATCGCCGCAGGCTTCAATGGTTGACCCCACGTGATAATTTGGCATCGGACCAAAAGCCTCATTGTAAATCACTTCGATGGTGTCGTTTGAATCGGTTCCAATCTGAACACTAAGGTGGTGGTGGCCTGAATGATCAGGCAGAGCTTGAACAAGGAGGCCTTGAATGTGGCCTCGGCTGTGGAATTGATTAGCTGTCGTTTTCTTCCAATCTAAAACTTGTGAATTATCAATGGCTAAAGTGCGTCCCCGGGTCATGCAATCTGGAATTGGCCCCGTGGCGGCAGCCCATCCTGAAATTGTAAAAATAAATCCCATCATAAGGCTGCGCAATAAAGTCATCAGGACCTCCAGGTTCGTTTTGTAGATTGAAGCACCATTATTTATAAAATGTTATGAATTAAAATAAAGTCGACGTAAGATTTCTAAAAGAAGGTTGGCGTTATTTTTTTTTGTTAGGATTCAATTATGATTTTTTTGCAATTAACTGAATTTAAAAAAGAATTTCTAAACAAGATTTTTAATCCACTAGATATGCTAGGGCGCGCAAAAATCGGGATTGGAATATCACTGCTCCTAAGCGCTGGCTGTGCCACACCAGGAGAATCTAGGAAGGTAGCTCAGGCGCAATCGTTGGGCCCTACGTCTTGGGTCGAGCTCGGGCCTTCAAGTCAATTGTCGGTGCGAACGCTGGCTTTTGCAGATTCGGGTTGTCCTGATTTAAGTGTCGGTCAGAAAACGACCGCGATGAGTCCTCGCGCGCCAAAGTCTGCGGACTTTCCGGTGTTGGTCTGTGAAGCAAAAGTTCCAAGCGATTCGATGAGTTTTAAAATCAAAGATCAAATATTACCTGTGCTTAAAAAATCGCCCACCCGAATTGTCCTGATTGGCGATACAGGCTGCCAAGTTGTAGAAAAAAAAGGAGTTGTTAAAACTCAGAATTGTAACAGTAAAGACCATTGGCCCTTTGCCCAAATCGCAAAATCAGCAGCGCAATGGCATCCGGACTTGGTGATTCACGTCGGCGATTACCATTATCGGGAAGCCGCCTGTCCCGAGGGTGACACCGACTGCCAAGGCATCACGCCTGGTGATAATTTGGTGTCATGGCAAGAAGATTTCTTCACGCCTGCAAAGGCCTTACTGTCAGCGGCGCCTTGGATTTTCGTGCGCGGTAATCACGAGCTTTGCGAACGTGGTGGCAAAGGTTGGTTTCACTTTCTAGATTTGCAACCTTATTCGCAGAACTGCACAGATCAAACAGCTCCTTTTTGGGTTGACCTTGGCGATCACTCGATCGCAGTGATTGATTCTGCCGATGATAAAAATATTCAACCCAGCTTGGATCAATTACCAGTCGCGGTAAATTCTTTTCGATGGCTGACATTGCATCGTCCGTTTTTAACGACTGGAGCCGATGACGAGATGACGACGAAACCTGCGCAATTGAAGGAGTCATTAGTGGATCAATTATCAGTTGTTTTTACAGGTCATCAACATCGTTTAAGCTTAAATCAATTTTCTGATCGCCGGCCTCCGGAATTGATCACTGGAAATGGTGGTACGAAGCTCGAAAAAGCTCCTTCCGAAGTGGAGCTGGCGAATGTTTACCGGGACAGCTCGGATTTTGGATTTTTAACTTTGGAAAAAGTCGATGCTGTCACTTGGAAAGTGGCCGAACATGACCGCGAAGGCACTGAGACGATCCGTTGTGTTTTAAATGAACGGCAAAATCAAAAAGCAACCCTCGTTTGCGAATAGATAATTTAATCCGGATCCGGAACTCGTTTCTGAAATAGGATAAAAGGGCATCTCCTCAAATTAATCAAGCCTAAGGCACGGACCAAATTTTGCTCAGACATATTTTATCCTTGAGGGAGGAAAAAATGAAAACATGTCTGCTCATCGCGTTTCCTGTTTTAATGAAACTATCACCAGTCTGGGCCGCTCCAAGCATTTACCCGTTAGATATCACCCAGCTTCAACAATTGACGAATCTAACGACATCCAATTTGGTGGCTGATGACGTTAATTCGAAAAAAGTCTACGTGATGCCACCCAATGTTGCAGAAGCGCAGGTCACGGGACTCCACACAATCAGTGCCAATGTTGGATTCTGCAGTGAAGTGGCGGACCTTCAAAAATATTCTCGTCGAGCCGCTCAAAAAAACAACGATCTTTCAGAGCAGGAACTCAAAGCAAAACCAGAAGTCGATAAAGCCCGAAACTCTTTGGCAGAAGCGCGAGAAGACGCTTCCAAATTTGCCGCTGAAAATAAATTAAGCGCCATCTTTGATCTGGACACCCAGATTCAACAAAAAGAAGATCGCTTATCTACTCTTTACAAATTGGCAGATACTTGTCAGTCGGCCTGTCAGCCCATCCATATTGAGATTATGGATACAGAAAAAGCAAAAAACCAAATGATGAACGATCGACGCGCTTTAGCACGAGAAAACGTCGAACAGGTTCGACTCTATGACCGAAAAAAATCTTTGGTGGATGCTCGCCTTCAAAATTTAACAGATTTAGACGACAGCTTTTTAAAAATTCAAGAACGTCTTAAAAATCTGCGAGATGATTTTCATAAAATGTATGCCAGCTACGCTAAACTCGAAGGCGGTCGTGCGGCGTTCACTTACGACAGTCATTGGGATGATAATGTAGCGACTCTAAGATCGTCCAATCCAGGATTTGATTTTGAAAAAATAAATACACAAAACGCAAAATTATTTTCTTCAATCAAAGGAATAAATGATATTCCCGGAGATTTGGCTATTCTGGCTTACGAAATTGCGGGAACTCCAAAAAATAATTACATGGAACTGATCGCAGGATTTCCTCCAGCCATCAGTTCCAACATCGTGCTTAGTCTTTTGGGTGTTTGTCCGATGCTTCACCCTGAGGATTTTAATATAAATATGCCAAGTCATGTTTCAGAGATGAAATACGGTCTGACCATCGCCTATGATTTTCCCACAACAGTAAATTTAAAGGCTTCAGCTCACTACAACATGTATAAAATGTTTGAAAAGATTGTCAGTTCTGGCTCCAGTGGTGGATTTTTTAGTTCACACTCATGGACATCTGTCGAAGAACGAAATTTCTTCCGTGATTCTTTTTCTGTTAATTGGATTGAGCAAGATCCCCTTAACTCTGTGACTGAAGAGCAAAGATTATTAGTAGAGCATGATATGCGCGCCCACATTTTTGAGCGGCTTGGTTCGCTAGCCTTACCGATGGCACCCAACAGAGACGCCATTGTGCAAGCAGGACAGCCCCCTCCGCACGGAGCCGTGGTTGTTGCAAGCTCGCTGATGACCGCTTGTCCGGCCAATATTTACTGTGTTGGGGCGTCTTTGCTTTTCACAAGTCTGGATGCCATCTTTGGAAGCAGCTCAGCCAGTGCCAATTACAAGCAGATTCAAGATATTTGGCTCGATGAAAGTTGGTCTCAATCGAAAGTCATCTTGAAACCTTGGGTGACCTCGTATGTACCGGTTCAAAATGTCACAGAAGGAGCTGCAAAGTGAAAAAAATAACAACCGCTTTTTCGTTCTTACTTTTAACTAGCCCGGCCTTTGCCGGGCTGGGGCAAGTTCAAACAAATTTTTGGCAATCGCCCTATCCCACAGATTACAAGGTAACGATTAAAAACTCTTCGCGGGAATTACTAGAAAGCTGTCAGCAATTAGATAAAGTCGCATGGAATGTCAAAGGCACATCACAAATCTGGCGGGCCGACCAGATGGCAAGAATCCGAACAGCGCCACTTCCATCTCAAAATGAAGAGACTTTCCAAATCGATTTTGAAATCCAAAATATGAAGGGCTTCAATTTATTATCTGAAACCCAAATGAAGGAGCTTCCAGAACTTGTCGCTGTCGCAGCAAGCGTTGATGCGATTCCAAACTTTAGTCAGATTCCTTCTGAGGTGACGCTGAACTCTTCAAACCTTTCAAATTTAAACTTTGTTTCGCAGCCAAAAAGTTTTACAAAGGTTTCTGAAAATTTTGGACTGACACCATTTCCAATCACAGCTTTCCAAAACCAGGAAGGGTCATATTTACGAATTATTTCCAAGGATGTCGCCTGTGATTTAATTCTACACCGAGTTGTTGTTGGTATTAAAGCAACAGCAATTGTTAAAATTTCTTTGGCACAACAAATCACAATTAGTAATTTCTATGCAAAAGTAGAAAGTATTTCGAAATCGGTTGTGGAAGCTCGTAAAAATCCTGTGAGTCGTGCCGCGCTATTAGGTTTTAGACTTGGTGGTTTCCTTGGATTGCAACCCCAAAGCACACCTCAAAAAGCAGAAGCTGAACTGGTGGCTATCATGGAAAAATTCTTCGATATTGAAAAAATGGACTTAAATTCCCGCTGGACAGACTCGAACGGCCAAAAATTTCTGTCAGTGCCGGGTCAGAGTTCAGGAATCAATGTGCAAATTAATCTGATGGCAGAATAGAAAGGAAATGGGATGAAAGCAATTATTGGCGTTCTATTGTTTGTAGCGTTTCTTGCGGTCTGGGCATTAAGTTCGTCAAACAACGAACAGAGCCAGCTCAAAATTTTCGATTTACTTAAACTTCCCGTACCGCAGACTTTTGCAATCAGTCCGATCAGCAATCCATCTGAATCCCCTGCGCCTTCATACCTGCAAGGGATCGAATCGATCGGTGAAATCGAGCAGCAATTTGTTTCATTCAAAGACGTGGACCTTCGAAATGAGATATCGAAAATCGAAGGAGACTCTGAAACCAGTGAGCTGATTAAACAAGCCAACTTACGTCCGTTAACAAAGAGCGAATTTAAAAATCTTGCTTTCCAATTAAGAAAAAAATCTGCCTTACATAAAATTTTATTGGATCGTGCTTTAGACGAACAGGACAAATCTCTATGAGCAAACGACTGACTGTTCTGTCTGTGATTTTATCTAGCATTATGCTGCAGGGGTGTTTACAGGAAAAGGAAGGCGAACGAATTGCGATGGAGCCCGACGCAGAAATTCAGCTGAGAATGGATTGTCAGAGGATGAATGAAATCAGCGATATTAAAGAACTGCTAAACCAAATTCATCTGAAGTCTAACCTGGCTCTAAAATTAAGCTCTGAACCGGATCCAACGCAGCATTTGAAAGAAATAGATATTCTTGGAGCAGAGATTCATAAATACGCTTTGCAAGTAGAAAGTCTATTAAAGCCGGATTGGACTGATTCAAAGTGGCAGTATCAAGCACGTTGGAGCATTACCAATCATGACC
>JAYWDA010000028.1:0-2604 GCA_043780105.1 Pseudobdellovibrionaceae bacterium
GGCTTTTGCGAATAAATATCTGCCGCTAAAACATAGGGTTCGACTTTATATTTTTCAGCTTCATCATAAGAGGCACTGTGATTGATGGGATTAAGCATCGAAAATAATTCCATGGCTCGGGTTCCGTGGCCTAATTCTGTATGGGCAAAAATACACCAAACCGCTGCATGCGTGTACTGTCCGCCATTTTCACGAACGCCCGGCAAATAGCCTTTGATGTAGCCCGGATCCAGCGGAGTTTTATCAAAGGGCGGTGTGAACAGAAGAATCATTTTATTTTCGGGCATCACTAAATATTTTTCCACCGCATCTAAAGCCTGCTGCGCGCGAACTTTATCGGCCGCTCCAGAAATAATAGCCCAGGTTTGTGAGAGAGAATCAATTTTACATTCGGACTGGCTGGCGGATCCTAGGGGTGTCCCGTCATCAAAAAAAGCACGCTTGTACCATTCGCCGTCCCAGGCATTTTTTTCGGCGGCCATTTGCAGATTCAACGCATGATTTTTCCAAACAGAAGCTTTTTCCGTATCACCTCTGGTTTTTGCCACTTCGGAAAACTGTTCCAAATTTTTATAAAGAAACCATGCGAGCCAAACGCTTTCACCTTTGCCGGCATGACCGACTCGGTTCATTCCGTCGTTCCAATCGCCGGCGCCGATCAATGGCAATCCATGTTCACCGACCGCTAAGCTTTTATCTAAAGCTCTGGCACAGTGGTTGTATAAAGATGCACTGTTGTGGGACACAGCTGGAGCGTAGTAAGAATTTTCTTGATCAGGGCGAAGCAGGGGTCCTTCAAGAAAAGAAATTTCAGTGTCTAAAATAGAAAAATCTTTTGTCACTTTTAAATAATGAAACACCACATAGGGTAACCAAATTAAATCATCTGAAAACTGCGTGCGCACTCCCCTTCCAGCGGGCGGATGCCACCAATGCTGAACATCGCCTTCAACAAATTGTCGACTGGCAGCTCTTAAAATATGGTCTCTGGCGATTTTCGGCTGACTGACGGTCAAGGCCATCACATCTTGCAATTGGTCTCGGAAACCAAAGGCTCCGCCGGCTTGATAAAATCCACTTCGAGCCCAAAAGCGACTGGCCAAGGTTTGATATAACAACCAACGATTCAGCATCAGGTTCATGGCTTTATCGGGTGTCTGCACTTGGACCGTATTTAATATTTGATCCCAAGACGATTTTACTTTTTCTAAGATCTGCCCAGAACTCTGCAAAGGATTTTTTAACTGCGCAATCATTTCTCGGGCTCGCACACGGTTATCAGCTTGGCCCAAAAAAAATGTGACTGTCTTTTTTTCACCTGGAAGCAACTTAATATTTAAGTCAAAAGCTGCACAAGGATCCAAGGCAGCGCCCGTACGACCCGAAAGTCCACTGCGCCGAAACAATCCAGCCGGTGCATCCATGCTTCCGTTTCGACCGATAAATTCCGTGCGATCAGCAGTGAAAGAGCGGTACCCTTCTTTGATCAAGAAAAAAGATATTTGCGTTCCATATTCTGAATTTCTTGAGTTATGGGCAAAGATCGCATCAGCCGTTTCATCGAATTCAGTGACAGTGGTCGGGGCCATTGTTGACCGCGAAAATCCAAGCACCCATTCGACGTAGGAACATATTAATAGATTTTTCGTCACCTTAGACTTATTTTCCAGGGTCAGCGATGAGATTTTTACTGGTTGATCCCAAGCCACATATTGATACAAGTCACTGTATACTCCATGGGAAAGATGTTCAAAGCGACTGTACCCTTGCGAGTGATGAGTGATATAACTCGCCTCTTCAACTCTGATCGGCAGCGCCGTTGGCGACCATAACTCCCGGGTGTCCACATCTAAAATATAAAAAGCTTCACCAGAAGGATCGCTGATGGGATCGTTTTGCCAAGGAGTGATCTGATTTTCACGGCTATTATGAGCCCACGTATAACTTGAACCACTTTCTGTGACTAGAAAACCAAACTCGGGGTTGGAAATAATATTCGACCATGGCAAAGGAGTTTTTTCAGCGCCCTTCAGGGATATAATATATTCTTTGCCGTCTTCAGAGAAACCGCCCAAGCCATTAAAAAAATCGAGCGGCGGGACTTGCAATAAAGGTCCACTCTTTTTTCGAAAGGCTGGGGCCTGGTGAGCGGCAAAAATAGTTTTATCCACAATCACCCTGGTGCGCTTAACTTGCTCTGAAAGGCTGCCTTGTCGGCCTGAAAGAGTGGCGCGGGCTGAAGAAAATAAAAGATTTCGATCCTCATTTGTCAGCTTGTCGGCCCGAATAACAAAGACTTTTCCTTTCCGATGAGAATAATTTTGTGTGGGCGCTGTCGCTTTATAAACTAAAGACTGCAGTGCATTTT
This sequence comes from Pseudobdellovibrionaceae bacterium, assembly GCA_043780105.1. Classification (GTDB taxonomy): domain Bacteria; phylum Bdellovibrionota; class Bdellovibrionia; order Bdellovibrionales; family Bdellovibrionaceae; genus JAYWDA01. The sequence goes on from JAYWDA010000028.1 coordinate 2,369, forward strand.
GTAAATCATCAGCATAGGACGTTGCTTGCTCGTTAAAAATCACAAGGTCAAACGGCAATCCCTTACTGGCCAAATACTCATGCGCTTTTAAAAGCTGCCGAATAATTCCACGATCTTCAAAGTTATCGATCCTGACCATAGCAATAGGGTCGTCACCGGAAATGCCAAAGCTCCAAAGTCCCGTCACATCTTTGGCATTTCGTTTTATAATTTCTCCTGAAGGCCGCAGAGATGAA
>JAYWDA010000029.1:0-4757 GCA_043780105.1 Pseudobdellovibrionaceae bacterium
TTCCGATCATGCCGCTGATGACAGTTTATGATTTTTTTATTAAGCGCGCTCATGATCAGTACTTTTATAATATGTATTGGAAATCCAGCTTTTTCTGTATTGGAACTCCCTCAGGCGTCACGCTTTCTCCGGAAGGGGCTCAGCATGGTTGGAAATCAGATTTTCAAATTCCTAACCAGATCACTTGGGAGCCTTTTTTCTGCCAAGAGTTGGATTGGATCTTTGTCGAAAGTCTTCGACGGCATTTCTTGGGCGACAACCAAGGTCGTAACGGTGTTTTGATCCGATGTGTGACTCGTGGAGTGGAGCAAAAAGATTTTACAGCCCACTTAAAGCGCCAAGCTCGATTTAAAAATTTGACTCAAGGAACGCTCTTACATCGATCCGAATTTGCAATGAATGGCGCTACGAATGAAGCGGAAGTCGAAAATATCGATGAGGCTTCAATGATGAATCAAATTCGCGAGGAAGTTTTGCAAGGTGGCTATTACCTTATTGATTACCGTGGCTATGCCGGCTTTGAACCAGGCGATAATGTTATAAATATTTTTGCCATGGGTTCTCTGACGACAGAAGCTATCAAAGCTTCCGAAGCTTTATTGGCGCATGGGATTTACGCCAATGTGATTGTTGTGACTTCACCAGATTTGCTGTGCGGAATTCAAGCCCATGAAAACGACTACCACTATATGAAAACTGTCCTAGGCGTCAGTGGAGATTTGTATTTGCACCGCAAAGACGAAGTTTCAAGTGGCGAGATGACAACCGTTGCAGGCAAACGAATTCCAATTGTCAGTGTGCACGATGGCGAAGCCGGTCTGCTTGATAATTTGGGATCCATTGTTGGGGTTCGCCAAGAGTCTTGTGCCGTTCGAAAACATTCTAAGTGTGGCCGTCCTCCTGAAATTTATGCTTTTCATGGAATTGATGCTGAAAGTGTTGTCGAAGCCTGTGGAAAAGTTTTGGCAGACACAGCTTTAGAAAAAACGATCGTTCGCGAACAAGTTTTAAATGAAGTTCGTAGCACTTCGCAGTCGTCCGCATGGACCGAGCTATGGCCTAGCAAAAACGCCAGCAACAAGCATTGATTTTTAAAAAAGTTTTATTGCGACAGATAAGCCTTCTTCGGTTGGAAGAAGGCAAGATTCAAATAAAGTCGGATCACTTAGTCGCAAGTTAAAACTTCGCATCACTTGAATTTGCTTTTCCGAAAATTTCTTTTTCCCCACAGCTAGTTCTTCGGTTTCAAAGACAGCTCCACCCAAAAAAACGTTGTCGGCAATAATCAAACCACCCTCGCGAACATTCTTTTCAGCCCAAGCTAAATAATCGCTGTACGCAGCCTTATTTCCATCAATAAATATTCCATCAAAGGGCCCCTGACCTTCAATTTCAGCCAGGCGAAGCCGGGCATCTCCAATTAAAATTTCGACCTTTTGATTTTTTTCTTCAGCCGCTTGCTGCAGAAAAGGCAAAGCTAATCCAGCATGTATCGGCTCCTTTTCAAAGGTCCAAAACTGCGCACTGTTTGGCAAGGCAGAAAGGATCGCAACCCCAGAAGCTCCGGTCAGGGCACCAATTTCGATAAATTTCTTGGGGCGGTGAAGACAAAGTATCGTTCTTAAAATTTGAAGCTCTTAATCGCCTAATGAAATCTGCTGTAAACCAAGCCCCAAGGCCGCCTGACGGCACTTTTCGATCAAGGCATTGGTCCGCCCATTTAGCTTTGAAAAATATTGCTCAGCCCTTGATATGGTTAATCTCATTGGGTCGGTCTAATATGAATTAGGATCGCAAACAACAACATTTTCCTGGATCTATCCAGGCTGCGCCTGTATAAAATCCGGAAGCCGAGGTCTGCGATGTCGACACCTTTGTTAGAAGTAAAAAATTTGAAGACGCAATTCCGAGTTGATGAGGGCACTTTTAATGCCGTCGATAACGTCAGTTTTCGTTTAGAAGAAGGACGATCCCTAGCCATCGTTGGCGAATCGGGCTGTGGAAAATCAGTCACGTCTTTATCCATCATGGGCCTTGTACAAAATCCTGGAAAAATTATCGATGGGCAGATTCTTTTTCGCGGCAAAGATTTACTGAAATTTTCCGACGAAGAACTGCGCGAAGTGCGTGGAAATGAAGTCGCCATGATTTTCCAAGAACCCATGACATCGCTGAATCCAGTTTTTACAATTGGTGACCAGATCGATGAAGCCATTATTCAGCACAATTCAAAGTTATCAAAAGCAGAAGTCAAAGCTCGGACCATTAAAATTCTTCAAACAGTCGGAATTCCTGCGCCTGAAAAAAGATATGATGAGTATCCGCATCAACTTTCGGGTGGTATGCGCCAACGAGTGATGATTGCTATTGCGATCAGCTGCAACCCTCAACTGTTAATTGCTGATGAACCAACCACTGCTTTGGATGTCACCATTCAAGCCCAGATTTTAGATCTGATTCGAAAATTACAAAGCGAATACAAGGCCGGCTTGATTCTGATCACCCATGACTTAGGAGTTGTGGCTGAAATGTGCCAGGATGTTGTTGTGATGTATGCCGGCCGCATTATTGAATATGGCACGATCGAAGATATTTTTTATCGCCCGAAGCACCCTTACACTCGTGGTCTTTTAGATTCGATCCCGCATTTTGAAACTGGTAGCAAAATGAAAGAGCTTAAGACAATTAAGGGTCTTGTTCCTAGCCTTATGAATCTTCCTGAGGGTTGTCGATTTCGGGACCGCTGTCCCCGCGCAACTGAAATATGTGCCCTGACGTATCCTGAATTTACGACGGTGGGCTCACAGAAATTTGCTTGTTATCACCCACTTCCTGAGGCCTCAAAATGAGTGAAGTCGTCCTTAAAGTTGAAAACCTAGTTAAAAACTTTCCTATTCACGGAGGACTTTTCGGTCGCGAAGTGGCTAGTGTAAAAGCAGTTCAAGGAATCTCATTTGAAGTTAAAAAAGGTGAGACCCTAGGGCTTGTCGGCGAATCGGGCTGTGGAAAATCAACATTAGGTCGCTGTTTAATTCGATTGCTTGATCCAACCTCTGGTAAAATCACATTTTACAATCAAGACATCACAGATATCAAAGGTGAAGAGCTGCGAAGTATCCGAAAAAAATTGCAGATTATTTTTCAAGATCCCTATGCCAGTTTAAATCCGCGAATGACGATCGGCTCGATCATCGAAGAACCTTTGGTCATTCACAATTTATTCTCGTCAGCCAAAGATCGAATGGATCGCGTTTTAGAATTAGTGAATTTGGTCGGATTAAGGCCTGAACATCTAGCCAGGTACCCCCACGAATTTTCTGGTGGCCAACGTCAACGCGTAGGGATTGCTCGGGCTTTAGCCGTCAATCCAGAGCTGATCGTTTGCGATGAACCTGTCTCAGCTTTGGACGTTTCAATTCAAGCTCAGGTGATTAACTTGCTGATGGAGCTTCAACAAAAGTTAGGACTGACTTATATTTTTATCGCGCATGATTTAAAAGTGGTTGAGCATGTCTCAAATCATGTCGCGGTGATGTATCTGGGGAAAATTGTTGAAAAGGCAGAAGCCGAGGAACTTTATAGAAATCCTCAGCACCCCTATACTAAAGCCTTGCTGTCCGCCATCCCCGTTCCAGATCCTAGGGCTAAACAAGATCGCATGATTTTAACTGGCGACGTTCCAAGTCCCATTAATCCACCCATTGGATGTCATTTTCACCCACGCTGCCCTTGGGCCTCGGAAGAGTGCAAACAGCAGATTCCTCTCCTAGAGGAAAAAACGCCCCAGCACTGGAGCGCCTGTATCAAAGTCCCTAAAAAAATATAATTTTTAGCGCTCGATTTCGATCAAAATCCACCGATAAATTGGGTGGAGTTAGTTGCTATGGAAATCAAAGGCCAAATTTGGATTCTTTACCATGCTGTTTTAAAAAAACAGACAAAGCCTATGTCGACCGTGCAAATGCAAAAACTACTTTTAAGTTTAAAACTTCGCGAAATTAACGAGTTTTTTATTTGGACGCCAGGCTGGATTGAGTGGCAGTCACTGATTAATTTTATGAAATCAAAACAAACCTTTTTTGTTCTGAGCGCTATCCCAGCTCCTCCGCAGAAGAAAATTATCGATGATATTCCTATGGTTGATCTTTTAGATGAGCATACAAGATCAAAGTTCATTGATTCAAAAATATATAACGATAACGAAACCAAAGAGATGTTTGTCGAATTCGAAGGCAATGAAAATTTTACGGTTGTTGACACGGCCCAAGTGATCCAAGAAAAAAAAGATGAGTATGGCTACTTCGCCGGAGATTTTAAGGCTGAAGATATTGATGTCAATGCAGCTCCTTCATTGAAAGATAATTCAGAGGGAACCCAAGGCGGCGAGCGCCGATCCAAAACTCGTCATAACTTTCGACTTGAAATCGTGCTGATTTCAAAAGGTGCAAAGACTTTTAAAACATTCTCAAAAAATATATCAATGGGTGGAACTTTATTGGAAGACCCTGTTCCAAAAGAATTTTTGAATGGTGAAATTGAGATGATTATCACTAATCATTTTGAAGCTGACAAAAATAAAGCTCGCCTTCATTTTCGCAGTAAAATTGTCGGTGATATTCGAAATCCACAACGCCTGACATTCCATCAAACCAATGATTTAATGATGAAAAAATTAGAGGCCATGCTATCGGCTTACATTGGGCATCAAAAAGAAATGATCAAGAACCGAAAAGTAAAATAAAGTTCTGACAAGCTTA
>JAYWDA010000030.1:0-1533 GCA_043780105.1 Pseudobdellovibrionaceae bacterium
GATTGATACTTTTTTTTCGATGTCGTTAGCAAATCTTTTTGCACAGCTAGTGGATTTAAAAGATTCCGATGTGACCCACAAATATCCCGAGTACGCACAGATTGCTGACGATGTCTTAGGCGCTTTAGATGAAGCTCACCGCGATGGCTCGCTGAAAGAAGAAGTGAAGCGGAATTTAGATCAGTACATTATAAAAGATCCTGAAGTAGTGCACGGTTTAGAGAAATTTAAAAAGCACGGAAAAAAGCTTTTTGTTGTGACGAATTCTGATTTTCATTACACAAAACTTTTATTGGATTATGCCATCAATCCATTTTTAAAGGATCACACAAACTGGTTAGATCTTTTTGAGATCGTAATCACGCTTGCGCAAAAGCCAAAATATTTTTACGAAGATTATAAGTATTTAAAGGTGAATCCGCAGGATGGCTCGATGACAAACCTTGATGACAAGTTGGTTCCCGGTCTTTACCAGGGGGGAAATGCCAAGAAATTCACCTCGGATTTGGGCTTAAACGGAGATGATATTTTATATGTGGGCGATCATATTTACGGTGATATTTTACGTTTGAAAAAGGATTGCAACTGGCGAACCGCGATGGTGATTGAAGAGCTTGAGGGCGAAATTAGCAATAATAAAAAAGCTGAGCCCATCAATCAAGAAATCGAAATGCTGATGCATAAAAAAGAACCGCTGGAAGATGAATTGACGGGCATGATGACTTTACGAGTAGAAAAAGGCCAGCTGGACGAAGCTCAGGTGGATTCTTTGCAAAAAAAGATTTCTGAAATCGATGGCCAGATCAGTCAGCTGATTAAAAAGCAGCATACTTTGTACAACCCACAGTGGGGCCAACTGATGCGCGCTGGAAATGAAGAGAGTTATTTGGCTTATCAGATTGATCGCTATGCTTGTGTGTATATGAGCCGGTTGTCAGATTTGTTGGTGCTTTCACCAAGGAATTATTTCCGAGCGCCACGAAGGCCGCTGTCCCACGAAATTGATTAACTGGCAGCTGTTTTATCGTCGTATTTATCAGCCAGCATTTGAGAAATTTTAGTTTTCCCATTAAAGAGCACATACACTCGCAGCCATTCAATATTTTGATGGTACCCTGGATTCATCGGACTTTCAGCATTCACAATCAGCTTATTAACCATTGTGATGATGGCTTCCTGAGCCCGAGGGCTTGGATGCTGAGATAAATAAAGGTCATACAAGCGAAGGGCCAAGCGCCAGTCATTTTGAAGGATCTGATTTTCAATCCTATGAAGCTCTTTTTTCTCAAGGCGAGGCATCGGCACTAACGTAAAATTCCACGATATGGGCAGCAGTGAAATGATGGAATAGATTTGGCTTGGTACAACTGGAAATTCTTGATTGATCATGCGCACGAGCAAATGCCCTATTTCTTTAAGTTCACCTTCTGGAACATCGGCCCATTCGATATGATATTTGGCCAAAGACTTAATCAGGTATTCACTAGCCGTGAAATTATACGGATTGATTTCTAAAACCTCCAAACAATGCGT
>JAYWDA010000031.1:0-4985 GCA_043780105.1 Pseudobdellovibrionaceae bacterium
ACCTTGGGTGAAAATTTTGATCCCGCTTTACATGAAGCCTTAAGCAGTGAGCCTACGGAAAAGATGGCCGCAGGAAAAGTTTTCCGCGTTTTTCAAAAAGCTTACAAATTGCATGATAAACTGATTCGGCCCGCGCAAGTTGTGGTTGCCAAAAAAATTGATGAATAGGAGCTTTCGTGGGTAAAAAAGATTTTTACTCAGTGCTTGGCGTTCAGCGCGGAGCCACTCCAGAAGAGATCAAAAAATCATACCGCAAACTGGCCATGCAGTTTCATCCTGATAAAAATCAGGGTGATAAAAAATCCGAAGAAAAATTTAAAGAAATTTCAGAAGCCTATGACGTTTTAAGTGATCCCCAAAAGCGTGAGGGCTACGATCAATTTGGTCATGCCGGAGCACAACAGGGTTTTGGCGGCGGAAATCCTTTCTCAGGCGCAGGTGGCCCTTTCGGTGGGGCCGGTGGCTTCCGCGGTGGTGGCGGAAATCCTGGCGGTGGCCCGGATCCATTCCAAGATATTTTTGGCGATGTGTTTGGAGATATTTTTAGTGGCCGTGGCGGACCTGCTGGGGCTGGCGCAAGACGACGTCCTTCACGTGGGGCTGATCTTCGTTACAGTTTAGGCGTCAGTTTAGAAGAAGCGGCCTTAGGCACAGAAAAAACAATCAGTTTTATGCGACAAAATTCCGGTCGCGAAGAAGCTCGTAAGTTAAATGTTAATGTTCCTGCAGGCGTTAAAGAGGGTCAGCGTTTAAAGCTCACTGGCGAAGGTGATTTAGCCCCTGGCCGTGGCTCACCCGGAGATTTATTTGTAATTGTAAATCTTGAAGAGCATCTGCTTTTTAAGCGCGAAGAAAATGATCTGGTCATTGATGTTCCTGTAGCTTATACCGATGCCATTTTAGGAGCGCAGGTCGAAGTGCCAACCTTAACTGGAAAAGCTCAAATCAAAATTCCTCTTGGCACACATTCTGGGCAAGTTCTTCGCCTCAAGGGCAAAGGTTTCCCAAAATTAGGCGGCTTTGGTCACGGCGACATGTTGGTTAGAATATTAATTGATACGCCGGCGCAAGTTTCAAGCAAGCAAAAAGAGTTGATTGAAGAATTAGCTAAATCTCAAGAGGAAACTCCTCTGGTCAAAGCTTTCAAAGAAAAGCTTCAACAAATGAATAGGCCAAAAAAATGAAACTTTTATTAATTTCTATATTTATTTTATTAACGGCATGTTCGACATCGATCACTAGATCTCAGTCTCCTCGCAATTCAAAATCAGGAAATGTGCTGCTTCCGACCCGAGGGAAAACTGGTAAGGGTCTACCGGTTTCACAACAAGCCCTGTCTGCGCCGGTCGCAGAAGTAAATTCAACGGGGGCTGAGGCTTTAGCATTAGAAAAAGATGGTCGCTTTTTACTAGCTCTTAAAGAATTTGTTTCGCTTTCAGTTAATAGTCCTGCAAAGCCGAATCAAGAGTTCTACCGTTTGAAAGCTTTAGAAGTGACCGAGAATAAATTATCCGATGATGAGCTTGATAAAGTATCAGCAGATTCAGACTTTGGCTTTGTGCGCGGTCATGCGATGTTTAAGCTAGGCCAGCTTAGTTTACAAAAACACGACACTCCTTCAGCGCGCAGATATTTTTCTAGTGTGATTAGCTTTTTACCTGAAAGCGACATCGCCGCTAGATCAAAAGAATACGTCACTCAAATTGATAGCGTCAGATTTGTTGAACCAAAAACGATTGGCGTAATTCTTCCATTAAGTGGAAAAAATGGTCCCATCGGGCAGAAAGCTTTGCGTGCGGTCGAAATGGGTTTAGGTCTTGATGCCCAGGATTCGCGATTTAAATTGGCGGTGATGGATTCCGAAGGCAATCCAGACACGGCTCGCAGGTCTGTCGAAAGATTGGTTCAAGAAGATAAAGCCATCGCGATCATCGGAAGTTTGCTGAGTAAAACAGCCTCTGCGGAAGTCAGCAAAGCCGATGAGCTTGGAATTCCAAGTCTGGTCTTGTCACAAAAGTCTGGCATCACTGACGTCGGTCCAACAATTTTTAGAAACGCTTTAACCAGTGAAATGCAAGTTCATCACCTGGTTCACGTCGCCATGGACGAGATGGGCATGCGTCGCTTTGCGATTTTATTTCCCAATGATCCTTATGGTGTCGAGTATGCAAATATTTTTTGGGATGAAGTCCTGGCCCGTGGTGGCTCGATCGCTGCGGTTCAGAATTATAATCCAAAGGACACTGACTTTAGAGGTCCTGTTCAGCGCTTGGTCGGCACCTATTATATAGAGGGCCGCTTAGATGAATATAAAACCCTGACCAAAGATAAAAATAAAAATCAGACCAGCAAATTGCAACGCCAAGAAAAGGACAGCGATGATACGTTACCGCCCATCGCAGACTTTGATGCTATTTTTATTCCTGACAGCGCAAAAACTTTAGGCCAGCTGGCTGCCTTTTTAAGTTACGGCGGGGTTCGCAATCTTAAACTGTTAGGGACAAACCTGTGGAATAGTCCAGGGCTTTCAAAACGAGCCGGAAATTTTTCTTCTAATTTAGTATTTGTCGATGGGCTTTTTAATCAGTCACAAAATTATCAAGGCTCGCGATTTGTGCAGAATTATAAAAAGATTTTTAATGAAGATCCTAGTCTGATTGAAATTCAAGCTTACGACTCGGCTTTGATCTTACGACAATTAATTTTGGGTGGAGCCTCCACGCGGGATGAATTGTCTCGAAAACTCAGTGAGATGCGACAATTTCCCGGTTCATTAGGGCCATTGGATATGTCGAAAACACGTGAAATTTTAAGGCCTGTCCTTTCGTTAACAGTGGCGCGCGACGGCCAGATCATTCCTGCTGCACGTACCGCGAACCCCTAAGAAAAACTTATATTCACAATAAATTCTTTTAGAAGATCTTTATTTAACCCCATTCTGGTCCAGGGGCCTCTTATGGCTAACAGCGCCACGGCGCCCAAACCCACGACAGGAGCGGTTATGAAGGCTTTTATGTTAGATCCCCAGACAATGCAGGAGTGCCGAAAAAAACTGCTATTAAAAAGAGCTGAGGCCCATAATCGTTTTCAAAGTGCGCGTCTTCAATTTATTGAATCTGATCGTAGGGCTTCCGGAGATGAGATTGATCAAACTGTTCAAGCGCTTGAAGAACATACTTTTCTTGTCAATCAAGATCGACTGCGGGCCCAACTTTTAGAAATTGAAATGGCATTATCTAGAATAGAAAATGGTTTGTATGGAGTTTGTGAAGAAACTCAAGAGCCGATAGAAACTGAGCGTCTTCTAGCGCTTCCATGGACCACTCTTTCCCTTGAGGGTGCGGAAATTCGCGAAGCGATGACGAAAAAATATGCGCGTTAATTTTTAGAATCATTGTGGATAACTCAAACACTGCGCCCCATTTTCTTGCCCATAATCTATGCATATGAATTTTTTTGGTGACACTCCCCCTCGCTCCAAACAAATATGCCAGAGTTTCGTTTTCGGTTCACTTCAGAGGGGGAATTATGAAGGCCACCGAATTTCCGGTCACAGAAATTGTAGCTATCAAAAACTCGCTGATTGTTCAGAAGAGCACTGTTCTGAACAAGACAAATGAGTTTATCAATCAACAGCAGCAGCATGAAGTTCTTTCCGATGATAGCGATGCCGCCTCGAAAGACGTTTGTGATAGCATCACAATTCGCCTTCATGAGCGCGATCGAAGTGCTTTGTACGCGATCGAACGGGCCTTAGGTAAGATATCCGCTGGGACCTACGGCCAGTGCGAGTCTTGCAGCCAGGAGATCGGCGTCAAGCGACTCCAGGCTCGCCCATTTACATCTCTATGTATCGACTGCATGGAAGAACAAGAAGACGGTCAAAAAGGTTTACAATAATTGAATCTCTCCATGGAGGGGCTTTTCTGACATGGATGTCAGTCCTATGTTTTGTCACAAATAGCCTGCTTTTCTTCGAAAAACCGGACTAACCCAGCCCTAATACTCTTAAAGCCCTTACTATCTCCAACCGAAAATTATATTAGCAAAGATTAGTATCTAAGCCGCTAATACAGCGGAGGAGCAGTATGAGTTTCAATAATAAGACCATCGAGATCCCGGAAACGTTGCCCATGCTACCCGTGAGAGACATCGTAGTATTTCCCTACATGGTCATTTCTTTGATCGTAGGAAGAGATGCATCGATTCGCTCGGTTGAAGAAGCTGCGGCAAAAAAACAAATGATTTTCCTCGCGTCCCAAAAAGACATCATGGAAGAAAATCCTACACCAGAAAGCATCTATACGATTGGTACGATCGTGCTGATTAAAAGATGCCGTACACTTTCTGATGGCCGAGTGAAAATCATGATCGAAGGCATCGCCAAGGGTCGAGTAAAAAACTTCGTTCGCACAGCACCTAATTTCGAAGTGGCTGTTGAAAGAATTGAAGAGCCTGCAGTTCAAGGCAACTGGGCTGAAATTGAAGCTCAAATTAGAACCGCTAAAAGTCACTTAGAAAAAATCATCGCTCTGGGTCGTCCAATCTCTCCGGACATCCTTCTATTAATAGATGATTTGGATAAGGATCCAGGAAAGTTTGCAGATCTGATTGCAAGCCACCTACAAATTAAATTGAACGAAGCTCAAAAAGTTTTGGAAACTCATGATCCAAAAGATCGTCTTAAATTAGTGAACGAAATCTTAGCGACAGAATTAGAAGTGATGACGCTACAACAAAAGATTCATCGCCAATCTAATGATGACAGACAAAAGTCTCAGCGTGAATATTTCTTACGTGAGCAAATGAAAGCTATCAAAAGCGAACTAGGCGAAGGCGATTCGAAATCTGAAGAGATGGAAGAGCTTCGTGATAAAGTTAAAAATTCAGGAATGCCCGCTTCAGTAGAAACTGAAGCTTTGAAACAATTGGGACGTCTAGAAAGAATGCATCCAGACGCTTCTGAGGCAACAATGGTCCGGACT